>DASXTY010000595.1:0-11117 GCA_036505155.1 Polyangiaceae bacterium
CTCCACCGCTTTTTTGCGGACCCACAGCGCGCACTACTGCACGCCGGAGATCTCTCGTTGTGTCCAGCTCCCCCGCCTCTAGAGCCTGCTTGATACAGCGCGCCACTCTGCGAGATCGTCGTTCTTCACCCAGCTGATAGATGACGTTGGCCAGCTCTTCTTGCGACAGCTGCTGGATGAGCTGCCGAGCTGTCTCGCCGCGTGTCGGATCCATTCGCATGTCGAGCGGGCCGTCGAGTCGAAAACTCAACCCGCGATCCGCATCCGCGAGTTGTGGCCCGCTGACACCGAGATCGGCGACCAGCCCCTGCACCCGCACAATGTTCTTGTTTTGCAAAAACTCGAAAATTCCGTCGAAGGCTACTTGCGCTACCTCCACGCGCCCCGGAAAACACGCCAATCGCTCGCCGGCCGCTTGAACCGCCACCGGATCGCGGTCGAGGCCGATCAGGCGCGCCTCGGGACAAGCTTCCAGCAGGGCCGCCGCATGCCCGCCGCCCCCCACGGTTGCGTCCAGGTATGTCGCGCCCTGCTGCGGGGCGATGTAACGCACCACCTCCTCCACCATTACGGTTGCGTGCGAATACGTGAATGACTGCTCGAGGACAACTGCCGGCATCGTCATATTCTGATCTGCTCCATTACTGCTTGCTTGAAAGAAGCGTGCTGCTCGTGAGTCATCGATAGCGCGGCCTCCCAGCGCGCTTTCGACCACAGCTCCAGAATTCGTCCCATCCCAGCCCAAACCACTTCCCGCTCCAGCCCCGCTTTTTCTCGCAACCCCGGCGTAACCAGTACGCGCCCCGAGCCGTCGAGCTCGCATTCGACCGCCGCCGAAACATAAAGGCGCCGAAAGCGGACCGCGTGCTCATCCAGGCTGGGAAGGGCAGCAACTTTGCGCTCGAACTCTTCCCACGCCGACATCGGATAAAGGTGCAGACATGGGTCGAACACGTCCGGGGTGAGGATAAAACGCGGACCGCCGTCGCTGAGCAGCGCTTCCCGAAAACGCGCCGGAAGACTGATTCGGCCCTTGGCGTCCAATGTGTGGGTGAACTGCCCGCGGAACATGTGAGGTCACTTTGGTGGGAGAAGCGGGGCACTTTGTCCCACTTCAGTCCACTTGGCGCCCCAAACTACGGGCGGCCCCCACCTGCTGTCAACAACTCGGACCACAAACTCGCGGGCAATATCAGGGTGAGCACATCAAACGGGAACGCACTGATCTTCAGTTCAGCTGTAGGTGGATGTGCTCTGCATGCCGTAAAAAATCCTAGATCTCCCGCGCCGGTACGTGTTCGCGCACCCAGTCGATGATTTCACTAAGCCCGGTTCCCGGCAAAAACACCTTCTTTACTCCGGCGGCTTCGAGCGTGCCGACGTCCTCCTTCGGCACGATCCCGCCTCCGAAAACCACGATATCGTGCGCTCCCCGCTGCCTGAGCTCGCGAATTACGGCAGGAAACAGGGTGTTGTGAGCCCCGCTCATTATAGAGAGGCCCACGGCGTCGACGTCCTCCTGCACCGCGGCCGACGCGATCATCTCCGGGGTCTGATGCAGGCCGGTGTAGACCACTTCGTAGCCGGCGTCCCGGAGCGCCCGAGCCACGACTTTGGCTCCCCGATCGTGCCCATCGAGGCCGGGTTTTGCTACGAGGATGCGAACTCTGGGGGTCATGGCGCCACTGGCCGGGGGCCACAGACGCCCAAGCATACATTAGGCTTCGACCGCTTTGCCATGCGTTCAGAAGACGACCCAGGCCGTAGCTCGGTAGTCAGCCCGTCGAAGTGCATCGCGATCGGATTGGTTTCGTGCGCGGTTCTTATCTACGAGATCGCCATCACCAGAGTGCTGAGCGTGGTGCTCTGGTATCATTTCGCCTTTCTGGCCATTTCGCTGGCGCTGCTCGGCCTCGGTTTGCCTGGGGTGTGGTTTGCGGTGAGAAAGCCCGGCAAGTGGGCATTGCCGGCGGCGTTGTTTTTGGCGTCGTTGGCGGCGCCCGGATCCATTGTGGTGTTGTTCCGGGCTGGCGGAGTGGTCCACCTTGCGAGCGCGGCGCCGGGAATCCACATGCTCTTGAACCATCGGCTGCTTTTGACGGTGGCGTGTGTCTTCGCCCCGTTGTTGTGTTTCGGAAGCGCGGTCTGTTTGCTTCTGATGTCGGCAAAGGGTCGTGCGGTGGGCTGTTTGTATGGAGCCGATCTGTTGGGCGCCACGCTCGGCGCGCTGGCGGTGGTGCCGCTCATGCTCGCAATACCCACACCGCTGATCATTGCCGCTACCGGGCTTTTGCCGCTGCTGGCGGCCGCGCTGTGCTACCCAGCCCTCCAAATCCCTTCCGTGGTGCTCGGTTTCGCATCGCTGGGCGTCATGCTCTGGGGCAAGCCGTTCCAGCTCCAATTTTCCAAATCGTACATCGAGCCGAAGAATCTGGTTTACGAGAAGTGGACGCCCACCGCACGCATCACCATTTTCCCAGATATTTTTTACGTCAAGGACCCGTCGGCCGGTTTCGGTTGGGGCATGGGCAATCGCTACCAACCCAAGCCGATCCCCCAGATGTGGATCGAACAAGATGGTTCCGCGGGCACTCCCATCACCGAGCTTCGCACCAATCTCCAAGGGCTCAACCACCTGTTTTACGACGTGACCAGTGTCGGTTATCAGCTCCGGCCGCCGGTGAAAGTTTGCGTTATCGGCGCGGGCGGCGGGCGCGATGTCCTTTCCGCACTCAAGGCCGGCGCGCAACGCGTCGATGCAATTGAGCTAAATGGTGCAATCGTCGATGCGCTCACCGGTCCCTTCCGCGACTTCTCGGGAAATATCTACCACCGAGGCGGCGTGGTGTCCCACGTCAGCGAGGGTCGCAATTTTCTCACGCGCACCCAGGAAACCTACGACTTTATCCAGATTTCCTTGATCGACAGCTGGGCGGCCACGGCTGCCGGCGCCTATTCGCTTTCGGAAAACTATCTCTACACCACCGAAGCGCTGCGCTTGTACCTCAGGCGAACTACTCCGATGGGGCTGGTCTCCATCAGCCGATGGATCTTCGGTGAGCGTGAGCTCGAAGGGGCGCGACTCGCCAACATGATCCAGCACGCATTGGAAGTGGAGCGCATTGATCAGCCATCGAAACATCTCATCGTGATGCAGGCAGCGAGCGTTGGCACATTTCTGTTTTCCAGGACGGCCTTCAGCCAAACGGACATCTTGGCTCTGCAAAAGATCGCGGAAACTCGTGGGTTCCAGCAGCGCTGGCCGGCCGAAGACGGGTCGGCCAAAGCATCGACCGTCGCTTCGGTGCTGGAATCCGGCACCGGACCCTATGCGGAAAAGGGCATTGACCTCCGACCCCCAACCGACGATCGACCCTTCTTCTTTCAAACCATTTCGGTATTCAAAGGCATAAGCGACGACACGCTGAACAAGCTGTCCAACAACGAGCATTCCGTCGCTTCATTGCGCTTCTTGTTCTGGACGGTTGGAGCGCTCACGCTGGTGCTGTTCTTCGCACCGTTCGTGGTAGAACGAGCCATCCGCCGACGCGCGGCCGAGTTTTCGCCCCGTCTCTGGACGGGCAGCGGATATTTTCTCTGCATCGGGCTGGCTTTCATGCTGGTCGAAATGCCCTGGCTGCAGCGCTTCGTGTTGTATCTCGGCCACCCGAGTTACGCCACCACGGTGGTTTTGACGTCGCTCTTGTTCGGAGCGGGCTGCGGCGCGATCGCGGCGACGGGCGTCAACTTGAAAATACTGGCTCGCTGGGGCCTAGCGCTTCCCGCGGCGGTACTGCTCGCAAATCTAACCTGGACGCCGATGTTCCACAGTACGCTCGGCTGGGGCTTTGCCGCGCGCGCGGCGCTGAGTGCGCTCACCCTGGTGCCGGCGGGATTTCTCATGGGATTTGCCTTTCCCAGCGGGATGCGCAGTTTCGGCGACGCGCACATACCCTGGTTTTGGGCGGTAAACGGCGCGGCCGGCGTATTGGCCAGCATTTTCGCTTTGATGTTCGCCATCGCGTTCGGCTTCCATTCGACAGTTCTGGTCGGCGCCGGCTTTTATGTATTGGCGTGGGTGCTTTTGCGATTCGCGGTCCGGACTCAGCTGCACGACCCTGAGTTCGTGGTTTTTGATTGAGCCAAGCTCAGCATCACCCCGAGCGCGGTGGCGGCAGCTAGCTCGGTACGCAACACGAACGGGCCCAGCGTACAGGACAAAAAACCGCCTGCGTGAACCCGTCTCGTTTCCTCTTCGGTGAGCCCCCCTTCGGGCCCCACCAGCAGCCCGATGTCTTGCTTCGGTTGCCAATCCGCTAACGCTGTCGAGAGCGGCACGGCCGACTCCGGGTCGAGGTACAATTTCCTGAGTGAAACGTTGGACATCGAAACGAGTGTCTCGGCGAGCGGTAACGGTCCCATGATGTGCGGCGCATCTCCGCGCCCGCACTGGCGCGCCGCTTCCAGAGCGATCTTTTCCAGACGACGCTTGCGGTCGGGACCGTGCGAAAGGGAGGGAATGCTTCGCGCGCACCGCGCGAGCACCACGCCGGAGGCTCCGAGCGCGGTAATATCGCAAACGATTCGGTCTAACTTGACGCCCTTCACCAGGGCCTGAATGATGGTGACGCGTAGGGGTGACACACATTCGGCTGGAATGAGCTCGGAAAATTGGCACGAAACTCGCCGCCCGCTGGTTTCGAGGATGACGCCGTCGGCTTGCAGTCGCAGAGCGGGGTCAAACGCGATGAAGCGATCCCCCTTTTTCAATCGGAGCACCACGATGAGGTAGCGGGAAACCGGGGGGTCGAGGGTCATCTCACCCTCAACGAGACCTTGCATCCCAATTCGAACCGGTCGTGGCAAAGCGGCGTCTTAGGTTACGCTACGGTAAGGGGACTTCGGCCACAGCAACCGCCCGAAAGCGACGTCACACCGGCCCCACAGGCCTAATTTATCTGTAATTTCAACAGGATACGTGCTCGACCGGCGTTTTTGGGGCCGCTTGAATAACCCCTAGGTCCGTCCGGCGCCCGCGAGCCCTTTCGCCCTGCTTGCGGGAGCCCCGGCCCGCGGACTACCGTTCGCGAAGTCATTTCCCAGGAGATCCCTTTGATGGCCATCGCTAACCCCAGAGTTTCGGCGGCAGTTTTTTGCGTCTGTTGCGGCGCCCTGACCGCGTGCGGAGGAGAAGAGGTCAAGTACAAGCCGCATCCACCTGTGCAGGGCGTCAAAGCGACCCTGCCCCCCGTGCCGAACGTGCAGAAACGTCCGGTCAAGAGCGGCGATGCCTACACGGTATGGGGCGCCGGGTATTACCTCCGCAGCCGGGTGCACCACAAAGACATTGCGGGAACCAAGATCACGTTGGCCGGCTATATTATAAAGACGAACATCTCCGATGCACCGGAGTGCGCAGTGCACAAGGGTGGCAAGGCCGACCCCGAGGATTGTAAGCCACCCATCCCCGCATTTTGGGTCGCCGACACAAGGGAAGCGCCACTCGAGGAATCGATCAAAGTCATGGGCTGGGCCTCGAACTACGCGCAGATTTACGACGCGATCGCGGACTTCGACAAGGGCGACGAGACTGCCGAGCATATGGACACGTTCTGGGGCATCAAGACACCCAATCCGCTGCCCTCGAAAGGCGCAAAGGTCAGAGTCAAGGGTACTTATTCGACAACATTTTCCGGCGCGTCCACGGGAACCGAGGCCGACCCCATCATGGGGCTCATGGCATATCAGGAGATCGAAAACGTCGAGCCTGCCCCGGAGCTCGTCACTCTTCCGGGCGTAAAACGCAAAGAGCCCAAGACCGAAGGCGAGCCCAAGAAGAAGTAGCCTGACCGAGTCACGCGGCTGGCAAGCTCTGACCTGGCTCGCGTTGGCGTTCGTCACCAGCGCCTGCGCCAGCCTGCGAAAAGATTACCCTGCGGGACGCGCGGTAATCTCGAACGTGGAGCTCCAAGGCGTCGACTCCGTCGACTCAGACGAGATCTTACAGGGTATGGCGACCGCTGAGTCGCCCCGTTTCCTCGGCATCTGGGACGGCGTGATGTTCGACTACGAGGTCTTCGACAAGACCGTGCTCGCCCGCGATTTGGAGCGCATCGAGCGTTATTACCGGCGGCGCGGATATTACGAAGCCAAGGTATTCGTAGCGCGCGTGATCCGAGTGGACGCGCACCGGGTAAGAGTTCAGATCGCCGTGCGCGAGGGCTCTCCGGTGTTGACCGAGCGAGTTACTCCACGCGGATTGGAAACACTGCCCATCGACGTGGCAGCCAAGGCCATCGCGCGCATCAAGCTGAAGCCAGGCGAGGTCTTCGACGAGGACCGTTTTGAGCAGAGCAAACAAGCGGTCTCCGATACGCTGGCCGACTATGGCTACGCCTTCGTTAAAGTCGAGGGACGGGTCAAAGTCGACCTTGCGCGCCACTTGGCAGAGGTGCAGCTCTCCGTGACTGCCGGTCCGCTCAGCCGTTATGGACCGATCGAGATCAAGGGGCTGCGCGAAATCCCCGAGGGACCGGTTCGGTCCACGCTGCTCATCGAGCGGGGTGACCGTTATTCGCGAGCGAGCTTACAGGAAGCGCGTCAGGCATTGCTGAACCTGGGCGTCTTTGGAAGCGTCGAAATCCAGGAGGACCAGGCGCGACCCGAAAGCGCGGAGGTCCCGGTCCGGGTGGTGGTGCAGGAGGCGTCGCTGCGCACCGTGCGACTGGGGATCGGCGGGACAGCCGACGTCTTGCGAGTGGCGGCCAATCTGCGCGCCGGGTGGGAAGACCGCAACTTTCTCGGGGGAATGCGGCGTTTCTCCATCGATACTCGACCGGGCGTGGATTTCTTCCCAATGCGCATCGACCATATTGTTTCACCGACCAAGCTGCTGCCGGAAAACCGCTTGCGCACCGAGCTCCGACAGCCGTCGTTCATTGAGGGACGCACGACTGGCTTCATCGCCTCCGAATACAACGTCATTCCGCTCTTGTATCGGCTGCCGGAAGGGGTCGACCCCGCGAGCGAACCCATCATCGGATACAACGAAGTCAAAGCGTCTACCGGTCTGGAGCGAGGCTTTTTCAATCACCATCTGTTCCTGATCCCGTCCTACAACTGGGAAGCGCGTTTTCCCTTCAACTACCAGGGGCAAAAACCGCCGGGGCTGGAGAGGGTGGTGGTTTCTTATCCTGAAATGCTCGTGAATCTGGACTTTCGCGACGACCCCATCGAGCCGCACCAAGGGTTCTTCCTGACTAACTCTTTTCAAGTCGCCGGCTTCGTCTTTGGGGGCAGCGTCTCCGACGTTCGCGAGAGCCCCGAAGCCAGGATTTACGTTCCACTGTCCAAGCCGGTGACTCTGGCCGTGCGCACCGGATTTGGCTTCCTCTTCCCGCACGACTACGGCCAGACGCTTCACCAGCCGCTTCCTCAAACCGGTCAAATTCCTCCGGACGTAGTTCGCGATCAACATAAGCTTTTATTTCGCGCATTTTATTCCGGAGGCCCCAACTCCAATCGCGGTTACGCGTATCAGGGCGTTGGCCCGCAGGGGCCGGTAGGATTTTTGGTGCCGCGCGGCATCAACTGCAATCCAACGCCGCCGGCGGTTTTGACGCCCAAGGAGCAAGACGCGTGCACGCGCCCGTTGGGAGGCGTCACGCGCTGGGAAGCGTCGCTGGAAGTGCGCTTTCCAATTTCGGGGCCTCTGCGCGGCTCATTGTTCGCGGACGCAAGTGATGTCACCGTGGATGTCGGCGAGATTCGAATCACCGTCCCCCACCTCTCGGTGGGGCCCGGATTGCGTTACGTGACGCCGGTGGGACCGTTGCGTCTCGACGTCGGCTGGCGCGTGCCGGGAGCGCAGAAACTCGGCACCCGGGGCGACATACCGGAGGACGAAGGCGAACGAACACACATTTTCCGATTGCCGTTGGCGATTCACATCGCGATCGGGGAGGCATTTTGACGGCCAGTTGTCGGCACCCAGCGCCGCGGGAGCTCACCGTCACGCACTAGACGAACCCCGGTAACGGGCCCACACTTCGATGGTGCGTTTTCCATTTTCAGCGCCGCGCATCAATCGAGGGCGCCTCATGCGCTGGACGGGCAGGGCCCTGGGGGCATTGTGTCTAGTGGCGCTTTTCATCAGCACTGCCGGCTTGGGCCTGCTCTGGCACTTGGATCTTCCGGCGGAAAGGCGTTTTGCCGCGCGGGCGCTGACCGGCCTTCTATCCCGGACTTTTCACGGCAAGTTCGTGGTCGGCGGCATCCAACAATTGAGTCCCCGGAGTCTCGCCGCTCGGGACGTGTATATCAACGACGAATACGGTCACACGGTTTTGAAGGTTAACCAGCTCCACGCCGAGTTCAATGTGCTCGATCTGGTGTATCGGGTTCTCCTGGGAAGTGACAAGCTCAGCGTCGTCGTCCAGCACGTGCGCGTAGAGAAAGCGGAGGCGTGGCTGTATATTGACCCCCAGACGGGGAAGCCGACCATTCAAAGCGCGCTCACACCGGTTCCATCGAAGTCGCCGCGCCCGTCTTCGGAGGCGCGGTACGTACGGGTGTGGTTGCCGGTTATCGAGTTGGGAGAAGGTATTGCTCACGGCCAGATTGTGCAGGGAGCTCCGGTAATGCAAGCGCGCGTCACCAACGCGCGGGGATCGGTGTTTGCTTCGCCTGCAGGCGCTAGGGTGGACGTGCCGCGTTTTGGCGTGGTGTTGCGCGGCTCCACAGGGCCCGCTGCTACCGGCATCGGTTCACTCTATTTTCGGACGCCGTCCACAGTTTGGGGCTCCCTAGATGGATATTTCGGCAACTTGCAGGTTAACGGAGTTGGGCGGCTCGACGGCAGTCGAGCAAGCCTTTCTGTGGATGTCCCGCGCGGCAAATCCGCTGATTTGCGCGCCCTCTGGGGAGACTGGCCGCTCAGCGAAGATGCGGCGGTGCACCTGGAAGCCTCCGGAGAACTGCCCAACTTGTACGCACAAGCAAGTTTGCAAGTGAAAGACTCCACCCTACTCGCGCACGGCCCGGTAGACCTTTCCAAGCCGTCCGCGCGACTGGATGTTCAGGGAAATAACCTCGACCTCGCCGTCATCGAGCCGAGCTGGGTGCACACGCACATCGATGCCACGGCCAGAGTGATGATCGACCAGGATAAGGTGAGTCAGGCGCCGGTGGTGGGCATCCAGGCCACCACCCAGCCGTCCGAAGCGGACCACAACCTGATTCCCGGTGTCGAGCTCGACGGCGCGCTGCGGGGCGGATCGCTACAGGCGACGGCGCACATCAACGAACCCGGCATTCCGATCACCGCAAACCTGCGCGCCGGTCATGGAACGTTGGAGATCGGCTTCCGCACTGCCCCCTTCCAGGCTGAGGGTGCGCCTCGGCTGCGGCAACACCTGGACGCCAAAGGACAGGTTGCCCTGGAAGGGCACGCACATATCGAAAAGCGCGAGCTTAACGCGCAGGTGAATGGAAGCGTGCGCAACTTCCAACTCGGAGAGGTGAGCCTAGCCGAGGGCCGAGTCAACGGCAAAATCACGGGGCCGTTGAGCGATCCCAAAAAACTCCGCACGGAGCTCAGCTTACAAGGCAAAGACGCTAGAGGTAGCGATTTCAGATTCAACGACGTAAGCGCTCAAGCTTCTGGCAAGCTCGATAGCCTGGATGTCAAAGTTTCTCTCAAAAACGCTGCGGGCCCCAATGTCGAAGCCTCAGGGCGTCTATCTCCTCAGCAGGGAGCCAAGTTCGAGGACATGCAGGTCAGCGTGGAGCGCGGTGGCACTTCGGTGCGGGTGCGGGTCTCAGCCATGCGGGTCTCCAAGCGGGGTGTTGAAATCAGCGGGCTGGAGCTTTCCGGCCCCAGCGGGGAGCTGCATGGTTCGGTCGCCTTAGGGCCGGATCGAGTGAGCGTGAATGCGCGGGGACGAGACGTCGACTTGGATGTGCTCACGCACATCTTGGGACTGCAAAAGGGCGTCATCGGGGGCAAGCTCAACGTGGATGCGGATATTCAAGGCGGTGAGCATAACCAACACGGACACCTGCATCTTGCTCTCGGCGACGCGACCATTAGTGCGGTTTCGGGGGTATCGCTACGGCTCGACGCCGAGCTCGACGGGGATCAGCTCCGGGGTGAGAGCTCCGTCCTGGTGAGAAACGCCGGATCGATCGGCAGCACCTGGGACACGCGCCTTGGCGGTCTCATCACTCGAGTTGAGTCTTGGCGCAACATGATCGGCACCGCCCAGGCTCAGCTCGCGGGACTGCGTTTGGCCTACCTGGAGCGCTTATTGCCGAAGGGCGGCAAAGTGAATCGAATAGAAGGGGCGGCCTCCGGCGAATTGCGCCTGATGCGACAGAGCGCACAGGCTCTTCCCGACCTATTTTTCGTGCTGGGGACGCAGGGCCTGAAAGTCGCGGGTTCGGATGCCGGTGAAGCACGGGACGGCGCGCCCGGTTCCATCCAGGGAATCGACCTTCAGATGGGCGGCAGCATCCAGGGACAAACCGGAGAGTATACCGGCACCACGCGGCTCATCGATAAAACCGGCGTTCTCGCGTCCGCCAGCGGCCGAGCTCGACTCGACCTGAAACGCGTGCTGGATGCCCCGTCGGAGTTTGCCAAAGAACTGGACCAAGCGCCGGTGGAGGTGGTTTTGGTGGTAGGGGAGCGGGCCATCGAGGGTCTGCCCGCGTCGCTGCGGCCCCAGGGTCTCAGCGGAGTCTTGAGCGGCCGCGCGACGCTGACCGGCACGCTGCGGGAGCCGAGCTTCGGCGCCAGCGTTTCGATCCGGCAATTGCATTCCGCCGGCCATGAGCTCGCGCTCCCGGTCGATGTGACGATGAATGCCCAGTACCAAAAGTCTAGTGGCGATCTCCGCGCCACCGCCGAAGTTTGGCAAAACGGACTTCGGGTCGCCGGCCTCGAGACTGACGGAACTCTAAAATGGGCCGATTTGATGAGCGGAGCGGGGAGCTCCCACTATAACGGAAAGGTCACGCTGGCGGCTAAGGGCTTACCCTTGGAAGTCCTCGGACCAGTGGCAGAAGCTCGGCTCAGCGGCTTGCTTTTCGGCGCAGGATCGCTGGACTTGACCGGC
>DASXTY010000596.1:0-1701 GCA_036505155.1 Polyangiaceae bacterium
AAACACGAGTGCGTGGACAAGCCGCCGGAACCGAAGCGAAAAAAGAAGCAATAGTGCCGCCCCGGGCTCAGCGCGCTCGAGCCCAAGAGGAAAATCATGACTGATGTGAAGGTAGGTATCATTGGCTGCGGCGGTATCGCGCGGCTGCACGCGGCTGCTTACGCGAGCGCGGGGGCGAAGATGGTGTCGGCGTGGGATGTTTCGCCACAGGCGTCCGCGGCGCTGGCTCGGGAGACCGGAGCGCGAGTAGCCGAGTCAATCGAAGAGATGCTGACAAAGGACAAACCGGACGCGGTCAGCGTGTGTACGCCGCCCGGGGCCCATCTCGAAAACTGCCGACCCCTTTTGGCCGCGAAAGTGGCGGTCTTGTGTGAGAAACCGATGGAGGCGAACGCGGAATCGGCGGCTCGCCTGGCCGAGCTTGCGATGAGCTCGGGGGCTCCGTTTATGGTCGCCTACTGTCACCGTTTCCACCCGCCGATCCTGAAGCTTCGGCAGCTCATCCGAGAGCAAGAGCTGGGTGAGCCGCTGCATTTTCGCAATATTTTTGCGGGATATCTGCGGCTCGAGGGCAACCATCGCCTAAACCCCGCTGTTTCCGGCGGCGGCTGCGTCATCGACAATGGCTCGCACGCCGTGGACCTGTTCCGTTTTCTGGTGGGCGAGCCGACGCACGTGCAGGCGCGCATCGGCCGGCTTCGACCGAACCTTCCCATCGAGGACTTTGCGGTACTGCATTTGGATGGTCCGGGAAACGCTCACGGCGAGGTGACGTTGAGCTACTCTTTCAAGGTGAGCGAAAGCTGGGTTGAGTGGTACGGAAGCAAAGGAACGGCAGCCGTCTCTTACTGGAACAGCGGGTTTCCAGATCTAGCCTACCGAGTCGAAGGACAGGACCAATGGACCCCGGTCGACTGCAGCCCAGAGCCGGATCGATTTGCCGGCGAGGTTCTTCACTTTCTCGAATGCTGTCGGACCGGGGCGGCTCCTCGGGTTTCGGCGGAGGATGGCCTGGCGGCGTCCAGAATCGTGGCGGCCGCGTATCGTTCTGCGCTCGAAGGAAAGCTGGTGGCGCTGAGCTGAAATAGACAGCAGCGGGCAATCGGAATCGTCAGGAAGGCCCTTCCATCCCCTGGCTCAAGCAAGATGCAGCCAGAAGCTCCACCACGTCTTGGTTTTGAATGTCGTCACGACCGTGGGCTTTAATGCCGTCGGTGATCATCGTCATGCAAAACGGGCAGGCACTGGCGAGGGTTTTTGCTCCGGTGTCGATGAGCTGCAAGGTGCGTTTGACGTTGACGCGATCCTGGTTCTGCTCCTCCATCCACATCTGCGCACCGCCCGCTCCACAGCACAGGCCCCGCGCGCGATTCCAGTGCGGCACTTCCACTACCTCCACACCGGGGATGCGCTTCAAGAGCTCGCGCGGGGGGTCGTAAATGCCGTTGTAACGCCCGAGGTAACAGGAGTCGTGATAGGCAACTTGGCGCGCGACGCCGTTCGAAGGGATGAGCTTGCCCTGCTCGACCAGATCCAAAAGAAAGCTGGTGTGATGTTCGACCGAAAAACGGCCCCCGAAATCGGGGTATTCGTGGCCGAGGGTGTTGAAACAGTGGGGGCAGGTGGTAACGATTTTCTTGACGCCCCCTCGCTTCTGATAGCCGTTGAGGGTCGCGATGTTCCCCTCCGCGAGCATTGAAA
>DASXTY010000597.1:0-6784 GCA_036505155.1 Polyangiaceae bacterium
TAATCCTGTTTGCTCCCCACGCTTTCGCGTCTCAGCGTCAGTCACTGTCCAGAAGGCCGCCTTCGCCACCGGTGTTCCGCTTGATATCTACGAATTTCACCTCTACACCAAGCATTCCACCTTCCTCTCCAGGACTCTAGCCCAGTAGTTTCGAGTGCACTTCCACGGTTGAGCCGTGGGATTTCACGCCCGACTTACCCGGCCGCCTACACGCGCTTTACGCCCAGTAATTCCGAACAACGTTTGCACCCTCTGTATTACCGCGGCTGCTGGCACAGAGTTAGCCGGTGCTTGCTAAGGAGGTACCGTCATCAGTTTGGGTATTAGCCAAACCTTATTCTTCCCTCCCCACAGAGCTTTACAACCCGAGGGCCTTCATCGCTCACGCGGCGTCGCTGCGTCAGGCTTTCGCCCATTGCGCAAGATTCCCTACTGCTGCCTCCCGTAGGAGTCTGGACCGTGTCTCAGTTCCAGTGTGGCTGATCATCCTCTCAGACCAGCTACCCGTCTTCGCCTTGGTAGGCCGTTACCCTACCAACTAGCTGATGGGCCGCAGGCTCATCCTCGAGCACAAGCTTGCAAGCAGAGGCCTGCTTTGGCCGCAGTCCCGAAGGACCGTGGTCTCATGCTGTATTAGCCCTCCTTTCGGAAGGTTGTCCACCACTCGAGGGCAGATTACCTACGTGTTACTCACCCGTGCGCCGCTTTACCGGGGCCGAAGCCCTTTCTCGCACGACTTGCATGTATTAAGCGCGCCGCTAACGTTCGTTCTGAGCCAGGATCAAACTCTCCAGTTTGAATCCTTCGGCTGACGCGGACGGGGCTAAGCCGCCGCGCCGCCATATTTTTCGCTATGTCCGCTGGCTCCGAGCTTCACTTGAGTGAAACCAAAGCCGCGAGGACCCGCGCATTTTTGCGAGCACGTTTGGGACTCAGTTTTCAAGGACCGAGGGGATTGCTCCCGTGGGGCCGGTTAATTTAGGCCCAGCGCCAATTCCTGTCAAAGACGGTCCGCGCCTTTCCGACTCATGAAACGCCGGGAAACCCGGCGCTCAGTCATAGGAATCGGCGGTGGAACGACTTTTTCAGGGCTGGCGGATCCCCGGGCGGGCGCACGGGGGCGCGTTATATGACTCGGCTTCGAGCGATGAGCAAGCCTTTTCTTATCCGACCGGTTACCCCGTTGAATTTTTCGACAAAACCGGGGCTCTAAGGACTTTAGCGGCATGACGCAACGGCGTTTACAGGTCGCCCGCGTACCAATAGCCCAGTGGCTCGCGCACCAAAGCGAATTCGGCACCGCTGGTGAGCCGGGCGCGAAAACCGAGCTCGCGGCGGTCAAGATTCAGGTAACGGCCCAAAAGCGTGAGCCGGCACCAGTTGTCCCCATGCCAAAGTGATACCGGACGCCGCGCGTTTCGACGCGATGTTTTGACGCGCACGCGCGCCCAGCGGAGCGCTTCGTTTTCGGTACCCGCTACAGGGGGGAGTCCGGCTTCCAGACAGATTTGCAGACTGGCTTCCATCAGCGCGCGCCGCGACACGATGAAAGCGCGGCGCGGCATCACTACCACCAGGGCATAGCCTTCGGGGAGAGCCACCGCGGCAAAGCTGCGACGAACGGCCCGCACCCAAACCTCGTGCGTTTCGCGTAACTGCGCTGCTCGCGACTGTTTTAAAAGAGAGAGGACGATTTCCCATTCCGCACCCGCTAGCTTCATGTCAAAGGGATCGACCAAGCTGGCGTAATCCACGGTTTCGCCATCGCCGTCCACGAGCACGGCGGCCAGGGCGCCGGTCGCTTCACACAAGCGCGCTAATATGGAGCTAAAGGCGGACGCCCCTTGGTCGCGCACCGCATAACGCCTGCGTCGGCGTTTCACGGGGTTGAACCAATCTGCTCAGTGAGCGCCAGCGCCGAACGTTGCATTTCGACCGGCGTCCGACGAGAGAGCTGACCGAGCAGCCGTTGCCGCGCCAGAGCGGCGCGGCGACTGTAAACTTCCGGAGCGAGTTGGCGGCGCAGTTCCTGGGTCTCAACCTTCCTCGCGGGAAGCCGCTCTTCCAGCAAAATCACGTGAAATCCAAACTTGCTGTGGGTGACCGGACTGATATCGCCCGGGTGCTCCAGCGAGTTGGCTGCCTGCGCAAAGCTCTGGTCGAATGGCTCGCTCGACGTGCGCTTGGGGTCCTGCTCGGTGACGCGGCCATCAGCGGCCACAGGCGGAAGCCGCTCAGCGCGCACCTGGAAACCCTCGGCAGGAACCGCCAGCGCACGTTGAATGAAGTCGTCCGGAGCGCTCGCGTCGAGCACTCGAGCGCGAAGGCGTTCGGCGAGCAGGCGAGCTTGTCGCGCCCTCGAAGCGTCCTCCACCAGTACCACGACGTGTGTTGTGCGCGCGCTCGCCGGCCGGTCGAGTAGACGCCAGTTCTCTTTGACCAGGGAAAAGATTTCCTGATTTTGCGGTGGGCCTTGGTCCAGCGCTTCGCGAGCGAGCTGCTCTAGCAAACCCCGCGCGGCTTCGGCCCGCTCAATGCTTCTCACAGCCCCAGATAAATCCGCTCGGGCCCGTGCACCTTCCGCAAACAACGCGTCTTGAATGGCCCGCTCGCGAGCCAGCCTGGGACTCAGCTTTTGGACCTGCGCGATGCGCATCACCGAGTCGGTCCCGATCCACTGGGATCCCACTCGAGCCGCAAAACCCGGCGGCAATTGCTGAAAGGAGCCGGAACTTTCAGGCACGGGTCGCTGACACGCCGCAAGCGCAACCCAAACCAATGTCAGACCCATGCTCCTTGTCACACCCAGCGCAATCTCCTCAACTCTTGGGCGTGGTCGCGCGCCGCATCTCGGTTGCTGCGCTCAGTGAGAGCGCGCCAGCCATGAGCCCAAACAAGGCGCGCACATCCTCTCGATGCGCGAGCGCATAGACGCCCAATCCGAACCACACGGCGGCGGCCGCGAGCAGCGCGATACTCATGAAATCCAGAGCCCGTGCCAAGATCGGAAATCAGCTTAGCGCGTCAGGCGCGATAGAGCACCCACAGCAAGCCCAGTGACAACAGCAAAGCGAGTCCTACCAGCGGCGCCGCAGCCGCGCGGATCCGCTCGAAAGGAGACCGGCGGTCGCGTCGAGCGGTGTCCGTCGCGATACTGCCTCCAGCGCTCACCAGCCAAATCGCGCATAAGAGTGCTACGCTGTGGGCAAAGAGCGCATGCGTCGGACGCGTGGTGCGCCACGCAAGAAGCAGCACCAAAACCGCACCCGCGCTGCTCAGCGCCAGCACCGGAAGCGCTTCGCCCGCGCGGTGGTGGCGAGAGCGTAGCGCAGGGCCCATCACGACGTTCGGGTCGTCTTCGG
Organism: Polyangiaceae bacterium; assembly: GCA_036505155.1. Lineage (GTDB taxonomy): Bacteria > Myxococcota_A > Polyangia > Polyangiales > Polyangiaceae > DASXTY01. The sequence continues at coordinate 3,363 of DASXTY010000597.1, forward strand.
GAACGCTTCCCAATTTGCGTAGCGATCCCCAGCCAAAAGCAAAGAGGACCCAGCCCACCGTACCGAGTGCAGCGCTCAGAGGATCGAGCTTTCCTGATGGGTTCGGCCCGGAAAGAAGCCAGGTGGCGACAGATAAGGCGATGAATGCCAGCACCCCAATCCGGCGCCCCCAAGTTGGATGGCGCGGGGCGATTGCACAGCCCCCAATCAGTGCGCCGAGCGCTGCGACTGCAGTCAAGCGCGATAGGGCGGTCGCTGCCGGCGCGGTCGCCGGATATCCGACGGTGGCTACCCAAGCGTACAGGCCCGGCAAGAGAGGGTTGGCATACGACGCGATATTTTGGACTTGACGGCGTCGGTCCGCGTTTGACACGGGGCTATCGCTTAGCGGTATTTTCGACGAAACGCAGGAAGGTGAGCAGGGCGTGAGCTGTGCCTCCCTTTGGATGAATCGAGCGCGCTTTTTCCGTGAAGGCAGTCCCCGCGATGTCGCAATGGATCCAGGGGACCTTTGCAACAAACTCACGCAAAAACAAAGCAGCAGTGATCGCGCCAGCGTAGCGCTCACCGGTGTGTTTGAGATCCGCGACGTCGCTCTTGAGCTGCTCCGTCAGCTCTTCGAGCAGAGGCATACGCCAAAAGCTTTCACCGGCTTCTCGCGCTGCCGTTTCGAGCCGCTGGGCCAAGGCGTCGTCGGTCGCGTAATATCCCGCGCACGTTTTCCCAAGCGCCACCACCATCGCACCGGTCAAAGTGGCCGCATCCAGCACGACGTCCGGCTTTAGCCGGCTCGCGTAGCTCAAAACGTCGGCCAAAACCAACCTGCCCTCGGCGTCCGTGTTGATGATTTCCACCGTTTTGCCGCTGAGCGATCCGAACACATCGCCCGGCCGGTAGGCAGCGCCGTCCGGCATGTTTTCGGCAGAACCGATGAGCCCATGCACTTCAACCGGAGGACGAACCACACCCACCGCGCCCATCAATCCGAGCACCGCCGCCGCGCCTCCCATGTCCGCCTTCATCTCCCCCATGCCCGGCGCCGGCTTGATGGACAATCCGCCGGAGTCGAAGGTGAGCCCTTTTCCTACGAAGGCGAGCTTGCCGCGCGATCTTTTGGGAACGTAAGAAAGGTGAATGAAGCGAGGCTCGTGGGCGCTACCTTGACCGACGGCGTAGAGGAGCTTCATGCCCGCGCGTAAAATTGCGGGCCTTTCTAAAACGCGAATCCGCAACCGATGCTGGCGAGCCACTTGGCGCGCCAACGCTGCCAACGACGCCGGGTAGAGCGCGTTGGGCGGCTCGTTGACCGCGTCTCGGGCCATGTTAACCGCCTCGCCGATGCGCTGACCGATGTCGAGAGCCCTGCGATCGCTGACCCTCGGTTTGCCTGCGACCAGGAGAACCACCTTACCCAACTTGGTCTTGGGCCTTCGATCGCCGGTTAGATATTTTACGAAACGGTAGGCGCCGAGCTCGAGTCCCTCGCCCAACGCCCGGAGGTCTGGCCGCTCGGGTGGGCAAAAACCAAGGACTTTTGCGCTCCCTGCATTCGCCGCGCGTGCTGCGATCGCCGCCACGGCTCGCATCACAACTCCGTCGACCTTGTCACTACTTCCGACACCCACGAGGAGCACGGTCTTCGCCTTGATTCGTCCCGCGGTCGACATCTCCAGCGTCTGCTCGGGCTTGGCCTGGAAGTCGGCCCGCTTGGCCTGCTCGAAGAGCGCGCCCGCCAGCGCCCGGTTGAGGGTAGAAACCGGCTTTTGGCGGTCGAGAACACCTGCGTGCACGCAGACCGCCAGGTAATCGCACGCGGCTCCGGTGGGCTCGCTTGATGACAACTGAATTTGTAACGGCATCTGTTGTTTCCAAGGTGCTCCAGGACCGCGCAGCCACCCTGACAGAAAGGCAGCGGGATAGTGCCATCCTCACACGAAGCAGGCAACGCCGTCTCGATCTGGCTCGCCCGAGGCTTCGGGCTAGACTGACTAGACTGATGAGGGAGCCCTTTGCTAAAAGCGCAGGATCCGGCCGCATACGCTTTGTCCAGCGGAGCGGGTCATGGGAGCAAAAAATGACAGACCTCCAGCAGATCCAAGGGGTACTGGGCGCAAAAGCAGCCCTGCTCCTGGAGCACCAAAGCCGTACCATCCCCAAGGATCGACTCCACCCGCCGTCGCCGCGTTATGTGGACGACCACTTCTTGCAGTCGAACCGCAACCCACAGGTGTTGCGCAGCCTGCAGGCGCTCATCCAGCACGGGCGACTTGCCGGGACGGGGTACCTTTCGATTCTACCGGTCGACCAGGGGGTAGAGCATTCGGCGGGCGCGTCGTTCGCCAAGAACCCCGAATATTTCGATCCCGAAAAGATCGTGGAGCTCGCGGTGGAGGGCGGATGTAACGCCGTAGCCAGCACCTTCGGCGTGCTCGGTAGCGTCGCTCGCAAATACGCACACCGGATCCCGTTCATCGTAAAAATCAATCACAACGAGCTCTTGACCTATCCCAACCAGGCGAAGCAAATCGTCTGGGGAACGGTCAAGCAAGCGTGGGATATGGGAGCCACCGCGGTGGGCGCGACGGTTTACTTCGGCTCGGGAGAGTCGGATCGCGAAATCATCGAGGTTGCGCACCTGTTTGCGCAAGCTCACGAGCTCGGCATGGCAACCGTCTTGTGGTGCTACTTACGCAACCCGGGCTTCAAACGCGACGGGCGCGACTACCACGTGGCTGCGGATCTGACCGGGCAGGCGAATCATTTGGGGGTGACGCTCTCCGCCGACATCGTCAAGCAGAAGTTACCGGAGCTAAACGGTGGATACAAAGCGCTCAATACCGGTGAGTCGTCTTACGGCAAGCTCGACGAACGCATCTACAGCCAGCTCACGAGCGACCACCCCATCGATCTCTGTCGTTATCAGGTGGCCAATTGCTACATGGGCCGAGTGGGGCTCATCAACAGCGGCGGGGCTTCCGGATCCAACGATTTCGAAGAGGCCGTGGCAACCGCCGTCATCAACAAACGCGCCGGCGGTATGGGCCTCATCAGCGGGCGAAAAGCATTCCAGCGTCCCATGTCGGAGGGGGTCAAGCTCTTGAACCTCATCCAGGACGTGTACCTTTGCAAAGAGATCACCCTCGCCTAGTCTTCGAGGGCGAGGGGATAGGGTAAGGGGCAAGCGGGTGGCAGACGCGCTACGCTAAAACCATGGATTCTCTTTTCTTAAAGGTGAACCACAAAGCTCCATGGAGCTGGCTTTGGGGGATCGCGATGCTGAGCTCCGGCGCGGCGGCGTGGGCGCAGCAGTCGCAAGAACCGCCTCCGCTTCAAGGCTACGGACAAGCTGAGCCCCCGCCGCAGCAGCCGGCCCCTGCTGAACCGGCGCCATCCGAAACCGCTCCGCCCCCGCCGCCCGCTCC
>DASXTY010000598.1:0-7611 GCA_036505155.1 Polyangiaceae bacterium
AATATGTGGCCACATACAGCTTCGAGAGGTCGCGCCGCGGCTCGAATCCGGCGCTGGGAGGCAGCGGCATCTGCTGCTGAGAGAGATTGAGGACCTTGGTGCCGAATTCGGAGTTGAAGAGCTTTGGCGCGTCCAAGTAAAGCACGCCCACTGCGCCCGCCGGTAGCAGCGCCAGCGGATCGCGGTCGATGTCGGCGGCGGTGAGCTCCTTTCCCGAAGCGGTCTGCGCGATGACTTCTTGCTTCTTGGCACAGCTGAATGGCAAAGCCGACGCAAGCGCCGCTACCAAAAGCAACTTTCGGCAAAACCGCGCGCTCACGCAAGCACCTCGGCTAACGTCGCCAGCAGACGGTCATTTTCCGTTGGAGTGCCAACGGTAATTCGGAGATTATTTTGCAGCTGTGGAAAGGCGCGGACAATCACTCCCCGATTGAGCAATGCTTGAAAGACCGGCTGCGCCGGGCGGCCGAGGTCGACAAACAGGAAATTTGCCTGGCTGGGCAACACCTTCACACCGAGCTCACCGAGACCCCGGCTGAGGCGCGCGCGCTCGATCCGGTTCATTTTCCGGCTCCGCTCGACGTGCTCGCGATCTTCGAGGGCGGCGCACGCTGCCAGCTGACCAAGGGAGCTCACGTTGAAAGGCGAGCGCACCCGATTTAGGTAATCGATGAGCATGGACGGGCCGATGGCATAGCCCACCCGGAGCGAAGCCAGTCCGTGGACTTTCGAAAATGTCCGCAGCACCACCAATCGCTCGCGCAGCGAGCGCAACGAAAGGCAATCCGGAAAATCGTCGGCATCCGCGTAGTCGATATAGGCTTCATCCGCGACCACGGTCACCTGAGAAGGCACCGTGCGCAGAAGCCGTTCCATGGCAGCTCTTCCGACGTAAGTGCTGGTTGGATTATTCGGATTCGCCACGAAAAGCAGTCGGGTTTTGTCGGTTACAGCAGCCGCCATGGCCTCCAAGTCATGCGTCTGGTCTCGAAGCGGGACTAGAGTGAAGGGAGTGCCGTGCGCGAGCGCAGCGAGCTTGTACACAACGAAGCTCGGCTCCGCGAAAACGATGTGGTGCTCGGCGGTGGTGAAGGTGCGAATCAACAGATCGATGAGCTCGGCCGAGCCGGCGCCTTGAATGATCTGGTCTATGGGCACTGCATGGGTCTGGCTGAGTTGCGTGCGCAGCCGGTAGGCGTGGGAGTCCGGATAGCGATGCACACTCTGGAGGTTCGACTGCAATGCGGCCAGCGCCTTGGGGCTCGGGCCCAGTGGGTTTTCATTGGAGGCTAGTTTTATGGCTCCGACCACGCCGAGCTCTCGCTCCAGCTCCTCGATAGGCTTTCCCCCTTCGTACGGAATCAGCGACTCAATGTTCGGGGTGACCAGCGGGGTCATGCCGGCGACAGCTTAGCCCGGATCTGGGCACGTGTACGGGGTGAACGGAACCTCAAGTCTCTATAGGGAACGATCCCAGTACCTTGAGGTATTTGGTGCTTCGCTTTACCGCCTCCAGCGCAGTGACCACCGGTCGATCGGTCACGTGCCCGGTAACCTCCACGTAGAAAACGTATTCCCACGTTTGGCTGTGCAGGGGTCGTGATTGCAGCTTTTTCAGGTTGATGCCCCGTTCTGCGAAATGCCGCAGGATTTCGAACAGAGAACCGGGGGAATCGTCCACTGCGAACAGGATGCAGGTCGTGTCGTGTCCGGAACGCATTGCCGGACGCCCGCTGGCGATGCCATATCGGAAGCGCACATCGGAAACATCGCCCACGTTGGCTCGAACCGTTTGAAGCTCAGCGGCGCGACCGCAACTTTCGGGCACCAGGGCGCCGCCGCCATGATCGTCATGAGCCAGTCGGGCGGCCATCACCGGCGAACGCACGTCGAGGACCGACGCACCGGCCAGCTCTCGCTGCAAGAAACGCTGGCATGCCGAGCGCGCCGTGGCGGTGGCGTAGATCTTTTCGATATCGCCGAGGTTACCAGTACGGCTCATGATGTCGAAGCTGGCGGCCATGGCGCGCTCCGCAACCAACACCAGCTCCGTTTGAGCAAGCGCGGTCACGCTCGACTGCACGAGTCCATCCACCGATGACTCGAACGGGAAAACGGCAAACGCCGCCCGACTGCGCACAACCTCGTCGAGCGCCTCGGCGGCCGTCACGCATTCGATGCACAGGGCTCCCTCACCGAAGGTGCGCCGGGCCATTTGGTGGGCAAAACCGCCCTCTGGACCGACGTAAGCAACTCGCGCCGGCTGCTCAAGGGCGCGTGCCTCGGCGCGAATTCGGCGGAAAATGGCACGCAGGCTCGGCTGGGGAAGCTCTCGGCTCGAGGACGCCTCGAGCTCGCTCAGCCACGCCTGTTCGGTCGCGTCTAGGGTTATCGGCTCCGATTCGAGTAGGCCGCGCACTTCCAGGGACAAGCGCGCGCGGCTGTTGAGCCGCTCCAAAATCTCATGATCGATCTTCTTAATCCGATCCCGAAGCTCATCCAGTTGCTGTGGGTCGTGCGCCATGGCTCCTCGGGCAAAGCTCGACCCTCACGCCGCTGCACTGGTGCCCTTTTTGGTGCTGTGCGCTTGGGGCGCGGCCGAAGCCGACTCTGCGGCCGTCTTGGAAGGCTCCGTTTGTCGGCCCGGCGTCTCCGACTTTGTTGAGTCGGCTTCCTTCTTTCCAGAATCGGCTTCCTTTTTTGCCGGGCCCGATTCCGTTCCATGGGGTGCCGCCGACTCGTCGGTCTTGCGCGATGTGGGCGCGCCGTAGCCATCGGCGTACCAGCCCCCACCTTTGAGGATGAACCCAGCTCCTCCCGAAACCTGCCGTCGCGCTGAAGGCCGTTTGCAGGCTGGACAGCTCTTCAAGGGCGCTGAGGAAATCGACTGCTCGGCCTCCCATTCGTGGCCGCATTCAGCACAGCGGTATTCGTAGGTCATTTCTTTTTTCTCGTTGCTTTTCGAGATGGGTTCAGGGCTGCGGCCTGTCAACAGCAAGTTTCGGGCCAGAGCAAAGTTTCGAGCCAGCGGCCCTCAAGACCAGGCTAAAAACCCGAATTTATCGGCAGTATTGCATGGGGCGCAAGCCGAGAAGCAAAGGAACCGCCGTACGGGGAAAAAGTCCAATTCCGCCTTGTAATTGCAGCCTCGGACGGGTAATAAGCCACTACAGGACATGACGATACGTGACACTGGGTCCTCCACACCCCAATCGGACGTCCAGGTCCCTTCCAGTCTAAGATAGGCGGGCAACTGCACGATGCATATCAAAAAGCTCGAAATCGCTGGCTTCAAATCGTTCCTCGATCGCACGGTGCTCCACTTCGACCACGACATCGTCGGCATCGTCGGGCCCAACGGTTGCGGCAAGTCGAACATCGTGGATGCGATCCGCTGGTGCATGGGCGAGCAGAGCGCAAAACACTTGCGCGGGCGCGCGATGGAGGACGTGATTTTCAATGGGTCCGAGTCGCGCAACCCGCAAGGAGTTGCTGAAGTCTCGCTCACATTCGACAACACCGACGCGGCGTTCGCGGCGACCTTGCCTCCCGAGTATCGCGACTATCCCGAGATCGTGGTCACCCGCCGGCTGTTTCGAGATGGCACCAGTGAATACCTCATCAACCGGACGGTGGTTCGCTTGCGGGATGTGACCGACCTGTTTCTCGGCACCGGCATCGGAACCAAGGCTTATTCGATCGTGGAGCAGGGGAGAATTGGACAAATCGTCAGCGCACGGCCGGAAGACCGGCGCCTTTTCATCGAAGAAGCTGCAGGCATCACCAAATACAAACAGAGGTGCCGGCTGGCTGAGCGCAAGCTCGAGCTCACGCGTCAGAACCTGATACGGGTGAGCGACATCATCTCGGAGATCGATCGGTCGCGGTCCTCACTGAAACGCCAAGTGGCAAAGGCGGAGCGTTTCCTCGAATACCGCGCGGAGCTCGATGACCTGGTGCTCCACGAATCGTCCCATCGCCTGCTGGAGCTGCTGGTAACCGGGCGTGCGGAGCGAAGCTCGCTGGAAATGACCAACCAGCGCGTGGCCTCGCTCCGAACGAATCTGAAAGTAGCCGAAGAGCGTCTCCAGACGGCGCGCGACCACGCCGCTGAAATTGAGTTACGAGCCGAGCACGCATCGCGCGCAGCATTTGAAGCCGACAATGAGGTGTCCGGCTTGCAGGCGGAAATGGCGCGAGCGACCGACCGCCTGGTGCACTTCGAAGAGCGCATCGTGAGCGCGCGCACAGAGAAGGCCGAGCTAGAAACCAGACTCACCGGGCTCCGCGCCGAGCTCTCGAGCTTGACTCAGCGCACCGAGGAGCTCGGCGCCGATGAGCGGGCTCGCGAAAACTACGCGCTGGCGGAAGAACAGTCACTGGAGCAGCTGCGGGCGGAAGAGAGCCGTGCCAATCGGGAATTTCAGAGCTTGAGCGACCAGGCGGCACAAGTGGCCATGTCAGCCGCCGGCGGGGAGGCTCGGCTCGACGCTCTGGGACAGCGTATCAGCGAGCTCCACGGGAGAAGGGACCGGGTGGCATCCGAACGCGATGCGCTGGTCGGCGAGCTGGGCGCGCTCGGTGCGCACCAGCTGGTTCTGTCGCGGACCGAAGCGGAGGCTATCGAGGGCAAGCGCCTTACCCTGGCGGAGCGGGAGCAGCTGGAAAGTGAGTTGGAAGTATTGCGCGCGCGGCAGCTCGACAGCGAGCGCAGAGTGGACGAGGCGAAAAATGAGTTGGGGCTCAAACGAAACCGGCTCCGTGCTTTGGAAGAGCTGCACCGCCGGCTCGAGGGTGTGGGCGCCGGCGCTCGCGCGTTGCTGTCCAAACACGATCCATCGGTGCTGGGTTTGGTGGCCGACCGCATCGAGGCGCCCGAACGCTGCACTTCAGCTCTGGCCGGCTTGCTCGCACAATGGCTGGAATGCGTAGTGGTCTCCGATTTGTCGAAGGGGCTCGAGCTATTGGAACAGCTCAAGCAAAGTCAGCGGGGTCGTGCCAGCATTCTTTCGCAGCGGCCGCGCTATACCTCGGGGGGAGCGCGTGGCGATTGGCGTACCGATCCCGGCGTCATCGGGTTATTGGCCGATGAGCTTCGGTATCGGGATGCCGACGAAGCATTAGTCCGCGCGCTGCTCGGGGAAGCAGTGCTGGTGGAGAGCGCAGCGGACGCGGTGGCATTTGCCGAGCGCCATCCGGGCGCGACCGCGGTATCGCTGGACGGCACGGTCGCGGATCCCCGCGGGATGGTGAGCGGGGGCGGGGGCGACAACGCGGCGTTCGCGATATTGGAACGACAGCGCGAAATGCACAGTTTAAGCGACGAGGTTTCCAGGCTCGAGGCGAGCCTGGCCGAGCTCCTGAGCACGCACAATGCGCTACGCGCCAGGAGGACCGAGCTCGATACGTCCTTGGATCGCGCTCGACAAGGCGTACACGAAGGGGAGCTGGCTCATGTTACGGTACAGAAAGATTTGGCACGCACCAGCAGTGAAATACAGCGTCTTTCAGCCCGGGGTGAGGCGCTGGAACTGGAGCTGGGTGAGATTCGCGAAGGGTTGTCGGCGGCGGTCGAGCAGCAGCGGGCATCTCGTGAAGAGTTGGATGAATTGAGGAGTCAGCTCGAGCGCGCGCGGCACGATCTCGCAAAAGTCGAAGCGCAAGCGGCAGGTTGGCGGGAGCGGGTTGCTGGTCAAGCGACCCTGGTGACCGAGCGAAGAGTGCGACTGGCGCAGGTGAAGGAACAGGTGGAGGCAGCGCGGAGCGCCACCTTGCGCACCGGGAGCTCCATCGCCGAGTTGGGGCAGCGTTCCCAGCGGCTGGAGAGCGAAATGCACGCAGCCGCCGAAGGGTTCGGCCAAACTGCTGCGCAACTCATCGCCAATCGTGAAGCCATTATCCTGGCACAGGCGACAGCGCGCGACGCCCATGCGGCGCTGGACCAGGTAAAACAGGTGCTGGAGGCAGCGCGGCGCGACCTCAGCGACGGCGAAGCCGGGCTCCGGCAGCTGCGCGAAGAGCTGGAGCTCGAAGAGCAAGACGCGCGCAAATACGAAATGACGGTGCAGCGGCTGGAGCTGGAACGCGGACATTTACTGGACAGCGTTCGCTCGCGTTTCCGCGGCCTCGACCTCAACCGGGTGGTGGGCGACTATCACGCGCGACCGGCACCGGAAGAGGAACACCGCCGCCGAATTGATGAGCTCACTCAGATCATCGATCGGATGGGGCCGGTTAACTTGGATGCTAGGACCGAATACCGGGACACCGAGCGCCGGTACCAAGAGCTTTCCGGTCAGAAGACGGACATCGAGCAAGCCTTGGCTGACCTGGAGCGCGCTATCCGGCACATGAACCGCGAATCGCGAAAGCGCTTCCGCGACACCTTCGACGCTGTGAACCTGCAATTCAAGAAAAGCTTTGCCCGTCTTTTTACGGGGGGGCGCGCGGAGCTCTCGCTCACCGATCCAGAAGATTTGCTGGGCAGCGGCGTGGACATCGTGGCGCAACCCCCAGGCAAAAAGCTCGGCACCATCGAGCTCATGAGCGGCGGCGAAAAAGCCCTCACTGCGACGGCGCTCATCTTCGCCATCCTCCAGCACAAGCCGTCCCCCTTCTGCGTGCTCGACGAAGTTGACGCCCCGCTCGACGACGCCAATGTGGCTCGTTACAACGAGGTCATTCGGGAGATGACTCAGCACTCACAATTCATTCTCATTACTCACGTCCAGACCACCATGCGCGCGGTCGACGTGCTCTGGGGCGTGACCATGGGGGAGCCGGGCGTCTCGCACCTGGTGAGCGTCAAAGTGAACGAAAGTGCGCCCGCTCGGAGCGACAGCCGCGGCCCCTCGGTGGTTCATAACGCGGGCGAAAACGGCAAAGCCAAGACGCAAGTCGCTTAGGCCTTCTGGTCGAGCTCCACAACGTTCCGGTCCGGATCGCGGACGAAGATGGCGCGGGTGCCATCTGGGTGCGTCATCGGTCCGCCGCTCAGCGAGAAACCCGCCGCGGCGAGGCGTTCTTGCGCTTCCTCGATGCTGCTCACCAAAAGGGCGAAGTGGGTGTACCCCGCATGCTTTTCGACGACGTCCATCAGTACGTTTTGGTTCGAAGACGGTGCGGCGTTCAAGATGAGATTCAGCTCGAGCCCGGAGGGATGCTGCAGGATGGCCACCGGTTCCGGCCCCAGCGGGCCGGCCACGAACTGAAACTCGAGCAACTCGTAAAACGCGCGAGAGCGCGCGAGCTCGTGAACTCGCAAGCCGATGTGGGCCAAACCTTTGACCAAGGACATGGCTCCACCATCGCACAGCCGCGCCGATTGGCAAATGTCTGGAGGTTTGGAGGTGCCTTAGTGAAAATCGCGTGAGCTGTGAGTCAGCAATCGACCGGGAACGTCCAGACGTTCGAGCTCTCGCGCGATCAAGTGGACTACGGGGACTTTGGCGGGGGGCAGCGGAACGGGCGGGGGAAAACGAGCTTTCGAATGGTTTTTGGATTCGCGCTCGACCATGCCGCGCGCGAGGAGCAGAGTGGAGTGGCAAGCGGCTAGATGGAATTTTTCGAATACGCGGCGCCACAGGATGAGGTTACAAAATCCGGTTTCAT
>DASXTY010000599.1:0-2190 GCA_036505155.1 Polyangiaceae bacterium
CTTCGATGGCGCTAAACCTCGAGCTCTTGGAGGAGGAACTGGGTCCGGGTCAGAAAGAAGCGCGCGATCTGCTTAGCGCCATTGGCGGTGAAGTGGAGCGGCTTACCGGGCTGAGCGAGGAGTACCTGTCGGTGGCGCGACGACAGCCCCTGCGACTGGAAGAAGAGGACCTGGGGCAGCTGGTGCGTGAGGCGGCGGAGTTCATGCGCCGCGACCTCAGTTACCACGGCGTCGAGACTCGGCTCGAGCTCGACTCCCACGTTCGCCAAGCTCGCGTGGACGAGGCACAGCTCAAACAGGCGCTCTTCAACTTGTTGCGTAACGCCCGCGAGGCCATGCCCAACGGCGGCGCCGTCACGGTCGGAGTTCGACCCGCAGCCGACGGCGGAGTGGACATTACCGTCGATGACCAGGGAAGCGGCATCGACGAACATGTCCGCGAGCGGCTCTTCGAGCCTTTCTTCACCACCAAAGATCACGGCACCGGGCTCGGCCTGGCCATCACCCGCCAGATCGTTCAGGGTCACGGTGGGGAAATTCGCTGTCTCCCGCGCGACTCAGGTGGCACACGCATCTGGATTCATTTGCCTGCGGTCCGCCCCGCCGCTCCCGTCGAGACGGCGCCGGCGGAACAAAGGGACGCGGTTTAAGGCGCCGGTGGGGCCCCGACCTTGGCTTCGATGGTTCGTTGTACGGCGTCCGGCAGCTTCGAAAGAAACTCGTACCCGGTTTTTCGTTCAATTTCGTCCACCGAAACCAGAAAATCGGTCCACTCGTGCTGTCCGACACCGAGCCGGTTCGGCATGATGACGGCCACCACCGGAGTCTGCGGAGTTACGTCTTTGGGGCCCTCCCCCCGGCTGAGCTCCACGACGATCTTGTAGTTTGACTTGGGCACCGCGACGTTGTGTCCCACGGTCACGAACGACGGAGAAAAAATACCGCCCGCAAGGATGTAAAGCTCAGCGTTGGGTCGTTTGGCCATTTCGCGTTCGAATTCCTCGAGCTTTTCCCAGGGTCCCGCATTCAGCTCGTGAAGCTGAGGCTGCATGTTCGTCATCAGAAAAGTGGATTGATTGCCAGAAACCGTTTTGGTGCGATCGGCCGACGGACACATGTGACCGCGATCGTATCCGCTGTTCGTGTAATCCTGAGGGGTGACTCGGTACAACGGGGGGGGAAGCAACGGGTCCGAGCGGAAGTCGTTTCGGCGGGGCACGTGACCGAGGTGAGCGCGGTCCAGGTTCCAGCTCACCCAGTTCGGGACCCGCTTTTTTGGGTTGTACGAGAGCACGTATTCTTTCTCGTTCAGCAGGTAGTCATCACTGGGGTCCGCGTCGGTCGGAATTCCGAGCTTGACGTGGACGCTCCCTTCGAGGGACGAGGCAGGCGAAAACAGGGGAGCCGCCGCGGTGGGCGCCTTGGGTGGAGTTCCGCTCGCATTCCGAGATTCCTCAGCGGGGCTCGGCCCGCTGTCACCGGTCGGAGAACTCTTGGACGAGGTCCGCGAAGAAGCCCCCCGAGACGAATTGCCCGTGCGCACGCTCGCGCAGGAGAAAAAGAAGGCGACCAGCAGAGCCGCGGTCGCGGCGACGCCGATGGCGGAACCCGAGCGTCTCAACGACGCAAGTTTCTACCACAATAGAAGCCCATCGATCAAATTAGCGGTGTGGGCGGATCTGAAGGTTGGCGGGGTCGGAATCGCGCACCGACCGGCAATGTCCGTCAGGGTGGCCCCGGCTTCTTCAAGCGACCTTTACCAAAGTAAAAATGTGGGTATGACCCTCAGCGCTCTGTGTCGTCACCTTGACGGTTTGACCCGAGGCGACGCTTTGAAGCTGCGCCGCCGAGATCTGGAGCGGGTGCGAATGTCCGCCGCTGCTGGTGGTAAAGGTGTCGACCGCGGCCCCTGCTGTCAGGACTGAGTCCTGCATCGTATAGGTGTGAAAATGTTCGTTTACTTCATTCGAGGTGTAAATCGTTTGGGTGCCGGACCTCTGCGGTGCAGCGGCCGGGTTATCACCGTATTTTTCCGAACTGCATTGTAAGAGAAAGGTTCCGAAGGGCAGCACCAGCAGCGCTCCGACGAACCCGCGTCTGTCGAAATGGGCTTCCATAGTTTTCCTTTCCCCCCTTTTTGAAGTAACCTCAGCCGGCTTTCAGCAGGCACGGTATCCATCGCGCGCGCTC
>DASXTY010000600.1:0-4584 GCA_036505155.1 Polyangiaceae bacterium
GTCACGACAGCTCAAATCGTTGCCCACCGTGTAGCCGACCACTTCGGCGCGGCGGTTCACCAGCAGAGCGAGCTCCGGTTCGGGTACCACCCAGCGCGAGTCGCTGCGCAAATGCAACGCTTTGCCCGGAGCGATCACCCGGTGCCGATTTGCCTTGAAAAATAGCTCCGGACGCTCCGCGTGATACACGCGATCGTAAAAATCGGAGGCACCCCCAATTTCCGACTCGCGCATGCGGGCGCTCCGGCTGCGCAAATAGGTTACCCCCGCAGCCCACACTTCCTGTCCCTCGATGGGAGCGAGGACTTCGGGCTCCGTCATGGGAGGACCGCGATGGAGGGCCTCGGCGACTTGGTCATGAAGCTGCCGATTATTGATGAGCGCGTCCCAGCCCGCATTCGGGACCACACACCAGCGGTCGTCCCGGCGCGCCACGGCGCCTTGTGCGGTCCGATAGAGAAGCATCACCTGAGCTCTAGCTCGGCGGGCGCAATGACCCGGAGGTCGCGCGTTCCCACAATTCGCGGCAAAGTCAGCGACTCCACTCGCCATCCGCGGTGACGGAGCACTCCCTGGTACGGGGCCGCGCCGCGGACATTGCCGACCAGCTTTACCGACGCGGAGTCGAAGCCGGATTCCAGGCGCACCGACGCGCCCTCGGCTTCCTCGCGGATGGGCGAAAAGACGGCATGTCCCCGGAGCGCGCGCCGGCAGCCCTCGTGCACCACGCGCGCCGCGGCTCCCACGTCGACATCCGAGTAACTACCGATGTCCTGCTGCACAAAGTCCACCAGACGCGCTTCGCGTTGCAGCATGCCGAGCAGTACCAGAGCTCCGGCTTCGGAAACTTTCTCATCCTGGTCCACGGGCTGGTCCGACGCCGCGGGCGAGGGGCTCGCCGGCGGTAGAGCCCTGCTGCGCAGCTCTCCCACGCGGAGAGCGAACTTGCGATCCGCCAACACGCGAAAAAAGCAGCTTAGGGCGAGCGCAATCCTGGTTAAAAACGCGATCATTGTCGGGCGCGTCCGAATATCTTTGAATTTGGTGGAACCGATTTAATGAGCCACACGTTACCGCCGATGACGGAATTTTTCCCGATCACGGTGTCGCCGCCCAAGATGGTAGCTCCCGAGTAAATCGTGACATTGTCTTCGATGGTTGGATGACGCTTCTTTGGCAGTACGCCCTCTGCGTAATCCGAGCGTCTGGTGCTCAGCGCTCCCAGGGTAACCCCCTGAAACATTTTCACGTTGTCGCCGATCACGCTGGTTTCTCCCACCACCACCCCGGTGCCGTGATCCAGAAAGAAGCGCTCGCCAACGGTGGCGCCGGGGTGAATATCGACGCCAGTGTTACTGTGCGCGTATTCCGAAATGATTCGCGGGATCATGGGTACGCCTTCGCGAAAGAGCACATGCGCGACGCGGTGGGCGGTGATCGCCTCGATGGCTGGGTAACTGAAAACAATTTCTTCGAAGCTCCGGGCCGCGGGGTCTCCGTCATAAGCGGCCAATACGTCCGAGTTCAGGAGCCGGCGGAGCTCGGGCAGCTGGTTTAAGAGCTTGAGCACCACCTCTTGACTGAAATCATCGAGCTGGGCGGCTGCGGCGCGCCCGGCATGCGCCTCGTAGGTAACCGCCCGCCCGATCTGCTCCACCAAGAGCTCAAAGGCCGGATACAGGTGCTCGCTGAGGGAGTGACGCAGGTTCCCCCGGTTCAAGGATCGATAACTGTAAAAGCCCATGTAGATGACGGGTTTCAGATGATTGAAGGCCTCGATCACCGCTCGCTTGTTGGGCAGCGCCGCGCTCTCGAGATTGTTGATCTCCTCGGGACCGTCATAGCTTTGAAAAATGGCGTCGATGCTGCGTTCCAGATCGGTGGTGCGCAGCGGGGGCTGCCCTGCGGCGCTGGACGGCGCGAAGTGCGGGCGTCGATTCGACATAGTCGATGAACCGGTTCGAAAGGGCGAAAAACGGTGCTTCTAAGTTTCCGAACTTGGGAGGGAAAGCCGGATGGGGAGGGGAAGCCGGATGCGCCAGACTAGCACCGCTCTTAGGGTCGCCGCCCCCCCTTGCATCGGAGGCCCACTGTGACCATGATGCCGTCGATGAGCAGCGAACCTTCTCCGTCGGAACAGCGCGGCTCTGCGCGCGCTGCTGAGGGAGGTCCGCGCGCGCCCGGTTCCGTCACCGATGCCCCTGGGGCTGAAGAAGGGGCTCGGCAACCAAGCGCGGCTCGCGACTTGGCGGATGGGCTGGAGCTCGTGATCCGCGCTGCAAAGAAGGCAATGAAAGGGGTGGATCCGAGCAAGTTCGAGGGGCTCCGCCGGCGCGCCGCGAAAAAAATCGATCCGCGCCGGATTGAAGAAATTGCGGAGGACGCTGGGCGCGAGCTTCTGCGAGCCGTGGGCCGCGTGGCGGAGCGAGTTGAGTCGGTGGTTTCCGACATGGCCGGAAAGGACGAGCGAGGAAGTCGCTCGGGCACGTCGAGCGCGTCGGAAGAAACTGGTGAGCGCAAATCCTCCGAGCCCGCCGGTGCGGAGCAGCCCAGCGAACACACGTCTTCCGAGCCGCCGCGCGTGCGGGTTCGTGACGACTGACCGCCGCGCCTTTGCGCTCTCGGATGAACCGCCCCCAAGCCACTCCAGGCGTACGGTTAGAGGTGGTCGAAGACATTACGCCGCCTCAGAGCGGTTTCCTGCGTATCGTGCGCCGCCGTTACTGCGCACTGTATCCCGACGGTTCCAGGAGCCAGCCCTTCGAATACGATGAGGTGAGCCGAGTGGCGCTGGACGCGTCGGTCATCGCCGCACATTTCGTGGGAGCCGACGGTCGGCGACAGGTTTTTCTCCGAAGCGCGGTGCGCCCCCCTCTTGCGACGCGTGGGTTGCGCGGAGCGCCCGGGCATGGAGCGCAGCCGAGCGGAGAAATTTGGGAGCTACCAGCCGGGCTAGTGGAGCCAAAAGACAGCAGCTCGGACCCGGCAAGAGACGCGGCGCTCCGTGAGCTCGAAGAGGAGCTCGGATTTCGGGTTCGACCTGACCAGCTATGCCAGCTCGGTCCCAGCGTGTTCGTTGCCCCCGGCATGATTGCTGAGCAGCACACTTATTTCGAAGTCGAAGTAAATCCCGAGGAGCGCGGTCAGCCAACCCTGGACGGTTCGGCGCTCGAGTTTTTCGGTGCCGTGATCACCGTTCCGCTCGAGGACGCCCTCGAGTGGTGCCGCCAAGGCCTGGTCGAAGACGCCAAGACGGAGCTCGCCTTACGCAGGCTCCATGAAAGGCTCGGGCTGAGGTGAGCCGGCCGCGTGTGATCCTGGTTGCCAAACGTTCTTCTTACCGGCGCTACGTGCAAGAGGGTCGGGATCGGCACGCATACGCGCTCATCAAGGCTGGCCATGCGAGCGTGAAGAGTTGGGTGCCCGCGCACCGCGAGCACATGCGCACCCTCGAGCAGGTCGAGCGCGTACTCGAGAGCGCCGGAGCCAGCGTGGTAATCCGCCACGGGGCTTACAACCAGTTCGAAACCAAGGGCGCGGCGCTGGTGGTGACGGTCGGCGGCGACGGCACTTTGTTGGGCGCCTCGCACAATGTTGGCTCCACCCCCGTGCTGGGAATCAACAGCGATGCCAGGCATAGCGTGGGGTTCTTCTGTGCGGGCCACCGAGAAAACGCCGAGCGACTGCTGAGTCGCGCCTTGGACGGCACGCTGCATGGCGTCGCGCTCACGCGCATGCGCGTAACTGCGAACGGCAATCTGGTTAGTCAACGCGTGCTGAACGAGGCGCTGTTTTCGCACCTGTCGCCCGCAGCCACTTCACGCTATCTGCTGCGTTTGGGGCGCATTCACGAAGAACATCGCTCCAGTGGTTTCTGGATAGGTCCGGCGGCCGGCAGCACGGCTGCCCAGCGTTCCGCCGGTGGCAAGATCTTACCTTTCGGTTCGCGGAAACTCCAACTGGTGGTGCGAGAGCCCTACGTTCCGGTTGGCATGCGGTATCGCTTGCTTCGAATCTTCGTTCCTGAAGGTGCGAAGCTGGTAGCGGTGAGCAAAATGGTGGACGGTTGTCTATTTCTCGACGGTCCGTATCAGCGGCTCACGGTACAGTTGGCGGACCAGATCAGCTTCGAGGCCTCGGATGAACCGCTGAACCTTTTGGGCCTACGCCGCAGGCAGCGTAAGCGCGATTAAGCGGTCAACGGCACCTAGATATAGCAGAATCGTACATCGAGGCGCTAATCAGCGCGACGAAATGTTCTAAACTGTACTGGACGAAACGCGATCGCTTCCGCATGATAGTTGCCATTCGGCGCCGGTGCTGGCGCCCACCTTTCTTTACCAAATCCCAAATGTCGCACACCCCGAGGAGGAAGCCATGGGTTCATTGAAATCAGCGCGCGCGATCTTCGCGAGTCTAATCCTTTGGTCCAGCGCCTTGCCCCGAACTGCAAGCGCCTGCGGTGGTACGTTCTGCGACAGCGGCCCGACGGCGATGCCCGTCGACCAGAGCGGGGAAAACATCCTGTTCGTGATGAACGGGAACACTGTGGAAGCGCACATCCAGATTCAATATCAGGGTTCC
>DASXTY010000601.1:0-4208 GCA_036505155.1 Polyangiaceae bacterium
TTCCACTTCCTTCCTGGACCCTGCCCCTTTTCCCTTCGCTCTTGGTGCTGTCGGTCTTTGGAGTCGGCCTGGCCGGTTTTGGTTGGCGGAAAAAGGCGCTCGACTTGCTGGTGTTCGGCGCGCTGCTCGCGGTCGGATCTATCTTCGGAGCGCTTAGTTTTCGCGGCCAGCGTTACACGCTGTCGTCATTGCCCATTTACAGCTACGGCGCAATGCTTTGTGTTTCGCTCATCGTCGGCTGGTACCTGACGCTGGGGCTCGCTGAGCGCGATGGGCTGCCCCGCGAAACCATGGCCAACTGCTATTTTCTGACTGCGATCGCCGCACTAGTGGGCGCTCGGGTTCTCTACGTCGTGACCAATCTCGGCGAGTTTCAAACCTTGTCGGATGTGTTGGCCTTGCGAAGAGGCGGACTGGTCGCGTACGGCGGCTTTTTGGGAGGGCTTCTTGGCTCCTTCGTTTATTTGAGAGGGCAACGGCTCCCGCTCCTGCCATGGGCGGACGCGGCCGTGCCAAGTTTGGCGTCCGGGCTCTTTTTCACGCGCATCGGCTGTTATCTGTTCGGCTGCGATTTCGGCAAACCGCTGTCCTCGTCTTCGCCGGCATGGCTGCGCGCGCTCGGTACCTTCCCGCGCTGGGAGGACAGCACCCTCGGTGAGGGCTCCGGCTCTCCCGCTTGGGCGCAGCAGGTGCATGACGGCCTCATCTCGGCTACCGCTCAGTCTTCGCTGCCGGTCCATCCAACCCAGCTTTACGAATCGCTGGTGGGAGCCGCGCTGCTGGGATTAGTGTTCTTCGTTCGGCGGCACCGGCGCTTTCACGGTCAGGTGTTTTTCGCTTTTGCCTTCGCCTACGGGGCCCTTCGTTTCTTTCTGGAAACCGTGCGCGACGATGCCGAGCGGGGGTTTTACGGGCCGAAGCTTTCCGAGCACCTATTTTTGCCGTTTCTCTGGTTGCTCCTAGCGATTGCGGCCATCTTGGGCCCTGCTCGCTCCATCGCAAACGTCGCTTTGAGGCGACTGGTGCAGGCGCTCTTCGTGCTCCCGGCGTTCGCAGTGTATTTGGCTCTGCGACCGCATGCATTCAGCACTCCCACCTCCATCCAATTATCGACATCCCAATGGATCGGATTTCTTACCGCATTAGCTGCCGCCGGAGGCTGGTTCCTGGCGCTCCGTCGCGGCTGGGTGCTGGTCCCGGCTCTGAGCTTAAGCGCTGGGCCGACCGATGCGGGAGCGCCGCCCGCGCCCCGTCGCAGACGTCGCGCATCGCGCGAACGCCGCGTGACATCGTCGGCGAGCCCTCAAGCCAAGCGCCGACAAAATTCCGATGTGGATCCCGAAGTAAAATGAACGGTTTGCCAGGTCACTATCACTTGGCGCCACCGAGGCGTGCTTGCATTTCTTTTGAATATCGCCCGTCCGGGTAGCGGGAAAGGTATTCCTGAGCGCGGCTGGTCGCCGTCCCGTCGTCCCCAGCCTGCTCCCAGGCTTGTACTTCTCGTGCCAGAGCGTCTTGCGCCAGCGCTCCACGGGGAGCGAGGTTGCGACAGCGAGCGAAGGCGCGCGCCGCGGCGTCGGCGCGCCCCAACTGGAGGTGCACGCGACCCAACGTGAAAGCAGCGATCGGCGCTT
Organism: Polyangiaceae bacterium; assembly: GCA_036505155.1. Lineage (GTDB taxonomy): Bacteria > Myxococcota_A > Polyangia > Polyangiales > Polyangiaceae > DASXTY01. The sequence goes on from DASXTY010000601.1 coordinate 1,635, forward strand.
GAGGATCCCCCGCATGCGCGGAGAGAACGCGCTCGAGATAGCCTAAAGCCACGGTTGGGTGTCCCGATAGCCGAGCGGCATCGGCCGCGAGCATTAGATCGTTGACGCTGTTCTGAACCTGTTCCGGCGCTTTTTCCAATGCCGCGTGCGCTAGCGCGTAGTCGCCCCGGCGAGCTAGAGCCCGCCAGTCGGAAGCGCTGTTGTTCGATTGGCCTTCCGAGACGTCTTTGGGCGAGCTCAGGTCCAGATAGGCCATGGTTGGAGCCTCTTTTGGAGGAGGAAATAACCCGAGGTCGCCCGGACCGAGCGCAGTGATGGCTTGTGGCCAGTGAACCTCCACGCGCCCGCGTGAAACTTGAACGCTGGTGTGTTCGCTGTCCACACGCCACACATCGAAACGAGTGCCGACCACAACGACCGACAGCTGACCGGATTTCACCTCGAAGCGACGAGTGCGGGACGGCACGACATCGAAGCGCGCTCCGCCATTGCGCAGCTCCACGATAATTCGCTCTGCGGCGGTCGAGGTGACGACGACCTCGCTGTCGGGGCGGAGCTTGGTGACCACGGATCCGTCGGCGAGCCTTACAACGCCGTTCGCTTCGGCTGCCGGGGGCGAATGTTTTCGCGTCGCCGATGGGACCAGACCGCCGTGTATCAGCAAGAGACCGGCTGCGCCCGCCAAGAGAGCGGCCGCTGCAATGCGACGGTTTCGGGTACGCACTTTGCGACGGAGCTGGAAGCTCTCGAACACCGAGCGCTCGCGCGTTTCGTCCCAGCCCGAGTCTATCGCGCGCGCCAATTCGCCCATGTGAATCGGCTCATTCATTGGTCACCTCTTCCAGCATGGAATCCGCACGGGCGATGCGGCGCTTGGCGGTTGCCAGCGAGCAGCCGCACAGCTGCGCAATTTGCTCGACCGGCCTTTCTTCAAAACGCCGCAGAACCCAGGGCACTCGAAATCGGGGGGGCATTTTGTCCAATTGTCGATAAATCGCTGCCAGCGTCTCGCGTTGCTCGGGGTTGGCGCTGGGCGCGGCGACATCCAGATAATCGGGCGCGTCGTCGAAGCCCAGCATCGACTTAACCCGCTGAACCCTAAGCATCCGATGCGCCGTCCGCACGGTAATCATGGCCAGCCAGCCGCGCACCGCCGTGGGATCGCGGAGTTGCCCGAGGTCCTTGTGAACCTGCAAAAACACCTCTTGAACCAAATCATCCACGTCGCCGCGCCGCGCCAAGATGCGGTGACCGATACCCGCCACATAACCGGCGTATCGAGTGAACAGCACCTCTACACCGGGAACGGCGTCTGTCTGGTCCTCTACCGGAGCAGCCGGCAAGGAGCCGAGCAACCCTGTTGCGGCACCTTGTGCAGTCACTTTCTTCTTTTCAAGGGGAGCGCGCACGGCGAGCCGGCTCATAAAACCAAAGGTCGGGGGCGCGCCAGCGGCCGGCCCTCGAACGCAAGTACGCACTCTAACAGGGAAATCCCGCAAAAGCCCCCGCCCGAGGCCAGCTTGGGGGCGGTGGCCCCGCCTCAGGAGTCCAACGCGCAAACGCCATCTCGACTCAGAGCTCGTATCCAACCCCGATGCCCGCCGCGAGCCATGGTCCGCTCATGGAATATTCACGCCTGTCGCCGACGATCGCACCCACGCTGCGGAGCATCCAACCCCCTCGCACGTTGGCGCAGAGCTCCAAGGGTTCAACGTGCGTGGAAAGCCAGGTTCCCAAGAGTGGCCCGTAGGTGACCCCAAGATTTTCCCCGGCTTTGGTGGAACGCGCGTCGTTCACCTTTCCCACCAGCCACCCTTGAGAAAGGCTCGCCCCCGCGAACGGTTCGAAATGGGCGCTGCCGATGCGCAAGGAAAACCCCGCAAACGCAAAACCCCCGAGTCGCCAAATTTCGACGCTCCCCAGGGGCACTCGCTTGCTTCCGAACGCCGTAGCCTCAACGCCGATACCCACTCGCACCGGCGCCCCCGGCACGGGAGCCTCCGCTGCTAGAGCCAGGTTGAGCGCGAGAACGGGGGGTGTGCCTTCGAGCGAACCTCCGGCCGCCACCAATGCTCGCGCCCGCTGCTTTCGAACCGGTTGTCTCGGCGGTGATTGACGTTTTTCCGAGGCGGTCCGAGGGTGGGCGCTTCCCTTGGGCTCGCTCGGGGGAGGTGGGACTGGGTGAGCGCTTTGATTGGGTGGAGCGCTGGCGATGAGTTCCGAGATGGCGAGCGCGAGCAGTCGTGGCCGGCCGAGCGGGCTTTGGTCCGAAAGATCGAGTGTTCTAGTGCGGGCGCTCTTCGTGTCGGGATCCCACACTTCGATCCGGATTTTTTCCGCTGCGCACTGGACCGAAACTCGAGTCGCCCCCTGCGTTTCAGGCGTCGGCGGCTCTTCACCTGTCAAGAGCGGTTGACCCAGACGGCTTTCCGCAGGCAACACCGGGGTGTCGAGCTCGATCTGAAGGACTCTCACCACCTCGCTCGGTTCGACGCCGGTGCAAGAATCTACCGCTAAGAGAACCGGATGCGGCAAAGTGGCGGGCTGCGCTCCGGCTGGTCGGGCAAAAACGCA
>DASXTY010000602.1:0-4866 GCA_036505155.1 Polyangiaceae bacterium
CTGGACCGCCTGTGCGCGCAGCTTCCGCAGCCGGTCCGTTCGCGGTGCCGGCACGTGGTCCGGGAAAACGCGCGAACCCTAGCTGCCGCCGATGCCCTGCGCTTGGGAAATTTGGAACGCTTCGGAAAGCTCATGTTCGAGTCGCACGCCTCGCTGCGCGACGACTACCAAGTGAGCTCCGCCGAGCTCGATGTCCTGGTCGACACGGCTGCCGAAATTCCCGGGGTGCTGGGTGCGCGCATGACCGGCGGAGGTTTCGGGGGTTGCACCGTGAATCTGGTGCGAAACGACGCGCTCGAAACCGCGAGCCGTCGCCTCAGTGAAACGTATTCAAAGCGCTTCGGCCGAGAGCCGAATCTGTTCGTGACCCGCGCAGCGGGCGGGGCGAGGGAAGACTGAGCTCGGTGGACCCCGAGTCCCTGCTTTAGGGGGCGCATCGAGGGGGGGGCAGGGCTGAAACATGGGAATTTTTGGACGGCCCATTGTTAGTCCGAATAACACCAGGAAGGCCAAGCTCCCTTAAACGCATCATCGAATACTTTTTGCACCGGGGCGTGCAGTGTTTGCTTCGGGCCCGTACGGCGCAGCAAAAAACCTGCTGTAGCCGTCCGTGATGATTAGCGGATGGCAATATCGTCCGCCCACCAGGAACTGTGAATGACTCGCCAGGCAAAGACGCTCTCCATGAGCTGGGCATTGGCGCAACTGATGTCTAGGAATGTATTTCTCTTCGTGGGCCTGCTGCTCCTTGCGAAAGAACCTCTCTTCATCCTCGGTTAGCATCGCGAAGGATCTGCCTTTCGAAGTGTATTGGCGGTGAGCCACGGCTGCGAGGTGCCTAGCTCAATGGGTGGCGTCCTCACCCAGGCTTTGCCTGGCACTGGATCGCTTTTTCGCCGTCCTCACACGACTCTGAATCGGCACGGCTTTTGCGTGCAAGGGACGAAAAGTCTCCGCTTGACGTCGGGGAGCTTGCCATTTAGCCTTGAGTTCTGTTGAAGGGCCCGAGCGGAAGGTAGGTCCAGCGTGTTGTGGAAGCGTCGGCCTCTTGGACCTCGGGGCGCTTCCCGCGGAGTATTCCTGGCTGAGCTGGCCGAACGGCTGGACGCCGTTCCGCGGGAGGTCCCAATGCGTGGTCCAAACGGCCGATCCGGCCAAGGTCCGGCCCACGGCACATGTCTGGGAACCGATTTGCGGACCCGGATGCGAGCGGGCGGAGCTCCTGAGCGGCCCCTACGCATTTGCGAGCTGGACGTTCGGATCGAAGCTTCAAGACGGCGATCTGCTGCTTTCCATTCCCGGGCTCCTGTGGGATTCCAAAGGGTTCCGCATGTACCTCGCCTGGGTTTTCGCGCTCGAGAGCGATGCGCTCATCGGGCTCGCCGCATCCAAAGATTGCATCCTGGGAGGGAACGCAGCGACCGGTCGCGCATTCGTGGTCGTGCCGCACCCCGAAAATCTTCCAGCTACGTTAGCCATGGGGCCTGCGCGCCCCGAGGACGGCTTCGTGTTCGATCTCTATGATAATCCCACCTACGCCGGCGAGCTCTTCGATTTCGCGAGCGGCTGGGGTCTCCTACACGGAACGGGACCGGTCGAGGTGTCCGACAGCCTCTACTCGTCGCACGTCACCACCATCGACTACGGTCGCGACAACACCAGGGTAACGAGCCTCGGCGAAGCGGGTTTTTGGAGCGTCTGGCCATCTGCGGGGTACGCCACCCTGCACAGCTGGACCAGAACCGACGGGCTCGTGACCCTTTTGCAAGGGCCCTGGCATGTGAATTCTGCGGCCGTGAGCCCGAGCCGGCTCGTGTGGCTCGCCACCCAGCGGGATGCCGTCGATCGCCCACTGCGCTCCGCCCAGCTCAATTCGTCCCCTTTCGCCACCCGGCCGAGCGAGGTCGTAGAGCACGCAGGGCCCGTTCTACCGGCGACAGTCTACGGCTTCCGCGTGAAAACAGGCGGCGACTGGGCGGCCGTCGAGGATATCGTGAACGACCGCTTCCACATTTTGCTGGTTGATCTGCGCGACGGCCGCGTGTTCCGTATCCGTCCTCGGGCGGGGTTCCAACTCGGCCTCATTGCCATGACCGCGACGAGGCTCGTCGCTTGGGAGTCGCCGGACCAAGTCGACGCCTCAAAGAGATATACCGCGCTTTTGCGTTACGACATTTCGGAAACGGCTGCGAGCTTGACTCCGGAGCCGGCCGTGCAATGAGCGGATGGCGACGCCTCGGCGGCGTCCTCGGAGTGGTGCTTGTCGCAAGTTTTGCACCCGCTTGCGGTTATAAATGCCCTCAAATCGACATTAACCCACATGCGACATTTCTCGTCATCGTGGAGGATGCTTACACCGGCACGCGCATCTGCAGCGCGACCGTGAGCCTAACCGTACCCGCATGGCGTTGGCCGGCCGTTTCTGAGCCGAACGCCACGTACGACGGTCAATGCGCATACGAGGTAGAAGGGTTCGTGCCCACTAAATTGCCCGTCCATATCTGTGTGCGAGTCAGCGGATATATAGCTCTGCAGGTCCAGCTGAATGTCCCGATCGAGTATAGCGACGAAAAGTGCCCTAAGCCGTACGTGGCTCAGGACCCGGTATACGTGTTCGCGGAAATCGAGCCGGACCTCGACGCGCTTGACGCGGGTCCCGCGGACGCGGGACCGGGGTGAACCCAAGAAAACACGGCGGTATCACCGCTTGGCTGAGGGTATATCGGGAGCGTCCGGCCTTGCGCCTGGGCGCGCTCGCGATACTCGTCGTAGTGCTGTACCTGCCATCGCTTCGAGGAGGATTCCTCAATTGGGATGACCCGTGGTTAATCGGGAAAAATCCCATGCTCCATCCATGTCGAGCGAGTGGCCTTTCGACAATTTGGACCGACTTCTCGAAGTCTACGCGGCTCATCCTCGGCGCAGAGTACTTGCCGCTTCGCGACCTGAGTTATTGGTTGGAAGCGTGCACCCACGAGCTCAATCCGACATGGATGCGTTTGACGAACCTCGGCCTCTACATTTTTGCAGTCATTCTCATGGCGCGCTGGCTCGAGGTAGTCCTGGGAGAGAACCTGCCGGCGCTGCTCGCGGGATTCGCGTTTGCCGTGCATCCAGCGCACGTTGAATCAGTGGCCTGGCTCGCAAGTCGAAAAGACGTTTTGTCCCTCGTCTGCTTGGCGGCGGCGTTGCTCGCCCACGCACGCCGGATTCGACACCGCCTGTGGCTGATTCCCCTATTGCTCCTATGCGCTCACCTCTCGAAATCGTTTACCGTCGTAGCGCCGGCCTTGTTGCTGGCCCAGGATCTCATGCTTCGCCGGCGACCGGAGACCGCGGTGTACGTCGGTTCGATCGCGGTTGCCGTGGTAGCTCTGAGCTTGCACGTGTGGGTTGGCGCCCGAGTCGGGATGATGGCCGCCGTTCCGGGAGGTAACCGCTTCGCGACCTTCATGACCATGGGGCCGGTATGGCTTCGCTACGTTGGAATGCTCGTTTGGCCTGGAGCGCTGAGCGCAGTCCACGACGTACAGATTGTGACAAGCTGGAGTTTTGTCGCCCTATTGGGATATGCACTGCTCTTGGGCTGGCTGGGAGCGGGACTTTGGCTTTGGCGTAGAAGGCAAGAACCGCTCTGGCTTGCCGCGTGGTGTTGGTTCGTCGTTCCGCTTCTTCCGGTGAGCCAAGTGGTCTTCCCGCTTCAGAATCTGATGGCGGACCGATACCTGCTTCTGTCTGTCATGGCGCTCGCATTGTTGCTAGCGCAGGCAGCCACGCACCCGTTGGGAGCCAAGCTCGCTGTTCTAGCGGTTATTGCACTCGGAATGGCAACCGCGCATCGTAGCGCGCTCTTCGCGGATAGTGTGTCGCTTTTCGAGGACGCGACCGAGAAGACGAAACGATCTCCAATCGCCCCTTATCTTCTGGGGCAGGCACTGGAGGAGCGCGGAGACGTTGCGCAGGCTCAGACTGCATATGGAGAAGCGCTGCGCCGTGCGGAACCACGGTCGGAGATGGCCCGTCTCGCAACCACTGGCTTGGCAGCCAGCCAGGCGCGAGCGGGAGCGCTCGAGGACGCGAAAGAGCTTCTGGAACGAGCGCGACAGTTGTGGCCAAACGACCCGGATCTGCTAACGAATCTTGCTGTCGTCCTCGGAGCGCTGGGACGGACCGAGCAAGCAAGGTCTCTCTACCGCGAACTTGTGAATCGCTTTCCCCAATACGTTGCGGCGCGCGAGGCCGAGCTCCGACGCTCGGCTCAAAAAGAACAGTCTCGGTAGAATTGGGCCCCACCGGTTTGAGCGTGGCGAAAGTCGTTGGCGGTGCCGCGCACAGAACGTCGCCGGATGTCGTGCTATCCTAGCAATCGCTCTTGGTTCTAAGCCGACCAAAGCGAATGGGCCTGTAATGGTCAAGGTCAAATTGCTGAATTTCGAAGACGTGCTTGGGGTCGAGAGAGGGACGTCGCAAGCTGTACGGACGGTGGAGGTCGAAGCTCTTGCCGACACCGGTGCCATCAATCTTGCCCTTCCAGAAGATGTGGTGGCGGCGCTCGGCGCGCCTATCATCCGCCGGGACCGTTTGACGCTCGCCGATGGTAGAATAACGGAATTTCCGGTAGCCGGAATGCTCGCGGTCGAAGTGCTTGGCCGACGCGTGACCGCTGAAGCCATCGTCCTGCCTCTTAGGTCGCGAGCGCTGCTCGGCGCGGTCCAGCTCGAAATGATGGATCTTGTGGTGGTTCCGGGAAGCGGCGAGGTCATTACCAATCCCGCGCATCCCGACGGTCCCGTGTTACCGCTGTAACAACTCAGGCCGTGAAACCGGCAAACGGCCGAAGTTGGCCCAGCGCGGCCGGCGTGGCAT
>DASXTY010000603.1:0-2606 GCA_036505155.1 Polyangiaceae bacterium
GGACTTCGATTCCGTCGAGCGGGCGAGGACCCAGCGAACGCGCGCCATTTTGGTGGTGAGCCCCAACAATCCCACCGGCTCTTACCTGAAGCGCGACGAGCTCTCACAACTCTCTCGCCTCGGGCTTCCTGTCATCTCGGATGAGGTGTTCGCAAGCTACCCTTTGACCGAAGATCCCCGGCGCGTCCGAACCGCTCTCGAAATGGACGCGGTGCTGGTGTTCGCGCTCGGAGGTCTGTCCAAGCTCGCCGCCCTGCCGCAGTTCAAGCTCGGTTGGATAGGTGTCGGAGGGCCGAAAGCTCTGGTTGAGGAAGCCCTCGGCCGAATCGAGCTCATTGCGGATGCGTACCTGACTGCGGCCCCGCCGCTTCAGTTGGCTTTGCCCGCATTAATGGACAGCCGCGGGGTGGCGCATGCCGCCATTTCAGCGCGATTGAAAAACAACTTGGAACAATTGAGAAGCTGCCTCGGCCCATCCGCAGCGGTGCCGCTGCCCGTCCAAGGCGGCTGGTACGCGGTCTTGCGGCTGCCCGCTGTGCTGGACGAGGAAAGCTGGGCGATTCGGCTCATCGAGCGCGACGGAGTGTGGGCACATCCAGGCTTCTTTTACGACTTTGCACAAGAGCCGTTTTTGGTGTTGAGCCTGCTCACCCCACCCGCAGAATTCGCGCTTGGCGTCGAACGCATTCGGCGCCGGGTCGAACACCCGGAAGCTGCTTAGCCCCGGCGGCGCAAGGAAACGAGCAGCAGCAAACCGAGCGCGCTGAGCAGCGAAAGGCTCGTCGACTGGGCCACGGTATTCAACCGGCAGCCGCATCCACCCTTAGGCTTCTCCACCGGCGGCGGCGCTTCACCCGCATTGGGATCTTCGGCGTGGCTCACCGGCGCTTGCTCCGCGTCCTCCGAAGCGCCCGCGTCACCGGCGTTACGGGACTCCCGGGTGGCTTTCTCGGCACCCCCTTCGCCCTTCTCACCCTTGGGTTTTTCCTTGCCGGTGAAAACGATTGGCCGGCGGTCGATAATTTCGTTTTCCCCCTGGAATTTGATGGTCGTCGGTGTGCCGAGGATGGCTCCCGAACGCGAATCCCGAATGGTGACTTTGTATTCGCCGGCTTCGTACCCGTGATCGCGCGTCACTTTGAATGAAAACCGGGTGCGGTTTTCGATCTTTCCGGTGCCCGGGTCCAAAAATCCCAGGTCAACGCTTTCGATCATCTCCTGTCGGCCAACCAGCGGCACGTTGCGGGTGATGAGCTTGTCGCCCTCCGTCATGTCGCGTTCGTAATAGACGGTGGGCAAAAACTCGAACTTGACTGGTATGGAGGGGGTGTCCGGCGCCTTTGGCAGATAGATCGTCACTTCGATCTGCCAAGACTTCGTCTCCTTTTCCTTCAGGGTCGTGCTCTTCCACTGCACGCGGCCTACCGCGTGGGCTAAACCCGCGACGGAAAATGTCAGCAGGAAGCAGAGGAAGGCCTTCCAGCGACGGAAATAATCGGAATTTCGGCTCGGCATCGGTACCTCGGGCTCCACTATATAGGCAATCGACGCGTTCAAGTCGACCCCAGGCACCGGCAACAAAACAGGGTTGCCGGCGCATTCGCGGTATTTGAGTAGGGTTCGCGCCGACCCTTGGTCAAAAGCAGGGGTTCGGAGTGAGCCAATTCTGCTCCCTGTCGGCGCAGTTCGCCCGACACCAGCCATTCCACTTGTCGCAACGGGCTCAGATCGGGTTCCAGGCGGCGACCCGCCTCCACCACCAAGAGATACAGTGCCGCTTCGTGAGTCTCGAGCAGGATCTCGCGACTACCGAAGGCTTGCGGCTCGTGACGCCGTGGGAAGAAGCTGCGATCGCGGGTTATGGTCACAGAAGCAGATTCTGCCAACCCCCGAAGGGCCGTCGGTTTCTCGAGATGAATTTCAACTTGCTCGAGGCCTGGGTGGATTCCGAGCAGCATCGCCGAAAGCTCCTCAGTGGCCATTTCGATGAGCCGGTATTCCCGAAAGCGCAACAGAAACGCCACCTCACCGGCGATCTGGGCATAGTCAACGGTATGTGCAATGCGACCGCTCCGCCCGGCCTTCGACACGTCCAGGCCCAACGCGAGGTCAATTCGGACGGGTTGCGGATGTCGGCGCTCCTTGGGTCTAACACCAACAACGCATTTTACGCTGAGCCCGCGGATTCGAACGTGGTCCATTGCGATAGTTGTGCTCTAGGGCTCCCAGTGGGAGAATGTCGCGGATGAGGAGCTTATCAGGTTGGATGGTGATGCTTGGCGCGGGCGTCGCATTTGCCGTTGCCTGTGGCGCACGCACCGGGGGTGACCTGGGCGACTTCGAGGGCGGCGGTTACTCGGGCGTGACCGGGGGGAATGGCTATGGTGGCCGTGGCGGCGGATTTTTTGGTGGCTATGCCGGTCGCGGTGGCGGATTTTTTACTGGGGGGTACGGGGGCGTCGACTGCAGTCAGCCTAACTGCCGCTGCTCGAGCTGTCTTGCAACCTGTAACTGCTTAACAGATGGAGACCCATTTTGCAGTTACGCATGTACCGGAGCGGGCGGATACGGTGCCATCGGGGGCTTCGGGGGAAAGGGGTTCGGCG
>DASXTY010000604.1:0-5150 GCA_036505155.1 Polyangiaceae bacterium
AGGTTACCGCCGTCGACATTGTCCCGAGCTTTGAAGGGACCAGCATGCGGCTGGTTTGGGAAAATAGCGTTGCGGGTCTTCCCCGTCAGCTCAAAATCCCTGCGATCGGCGCGATTTTTGCTGAAAACGCGCTCGCCGCTCTGCTCGCAGCTATAGAGACAGGGGTCTCTGCAGCCGACGCCGCGCGCGCCCTGGAGTCGTGCGCACCACCAGCCGGTCGCTTCGAAATCGTGTCGAAAAGACCTTGGATCGTAGTGGACTACGCGCACACCCCGGATGCGCTCTCACGTACGCTCGCGACCGCGCGCACGCTGGCGACGCGCTCCGGCGGTCGCGTAGCGGTGGTTTTTGGCGCAGGGGGTGGTCGCGATACGGGTAAGCGAGCTCAGATGGGTGAGGCGGCGACCGCTGCTGACTGCATTGTGCTCACCACAGATAATCCTAGAAATGAAGACCCGCGCGCCATCACGGATGCGATCCGCGCAGGCATTGCATCCAGGCCGGAGGTGTTCATCGAGCTCGACCGAAGCCGCGCCATCACACGGGCCGTGCGCGAGGCGGGTTCGGACGACGTCGTGGTCATTGCAGGCAAGGGGCATGAGCAGGAGCAGGTCGTGGGCGCCGAGCGTCGCGCTTTTTCCGATGTGGAAATGGCGAAATGGGCAGTTGAGAAAAGAGGTTAGACCAGCGAAAAATCCGGGACGGTGACCGGCTCACCCTCCTTCATCGCCGAAAAATGGGCACAAATTCCGGGAGCACACCAGTCTGCTGCCGTTTCCGCGTCGATCGCGGGCCGTCGATTTTCGACCACGCTCGAAACGAATTCGTGGACCAGGTGCGGGTGCGACCCGCCGTGACCGCCCCGGACGAACTCGGTTAATTCTGCCGGCAACAGATCCGGCCGGAAAGGAACGACGACGCGCTCGGCGGTTGCGTCCCGCCAGCGAGCCCCCGGTCGAATCGGGTCCAAGGTGAACACCACCGGATCCTCGTTTTCGATCTGTTGCCATTCGAAACCGCGACGGTCTCCGTAAACGCTGAACGCCTCCGTGTACATTCGGGCAGTCTGGAACCACGAACGGGTGACCTCAGCGGCGACATCCGTTCCAGCGAGGCGAAAGATTCCCACTTCCAGCGGGAACACATTGCCGCCCGGCTGTTGAATGTCTTCTCGGAGCGTTCCCGAGCCGAGGCAGCAGACTCTGATGGCTCGAGTTCGGGCCAGCGCCAGCAACGGAGCAATGGCGTGCGTCGCATAATGCATGGGCGGCTGAGCCTTCCAATATCGCGGGTAGTCGCCTTCCAGGTCCTGAAAGTAGCTAGCCCGAAGAAAGGTGAGCCGCCCGAGCTCGCCTTTGGCGTAAAGGTCGCGAACGTACAAGAACTCGCGGCAATAGACGGCGGTCTCCATCATCATATAGTTCTTGCCGGACGCGCGAGTGGCCTCGACCACGCGTTCCAGGTCCTTCAAATCGGTCGCCATGGGCACCGCGCAAGCGCAGTGTTTTCCCGCGGCCAGCACGGCCATGGACTGCTCAACGTGTAGCGGCACCGGAGTGAGAAGATGCACCGCATCGAAGCCTCGGTCGGCCAAGACGTCTTCGAGTCGCGCGAAGCGATCCTGAATCCCGTACCGGTCTCCAACGCGACGTAAAGTCTCCGGATCCAGGTCACAAATCCCCACTCGTTCCACTCGCGGATGACGTTGGTAGATGGGGACGAACGCTTCGCCGAATCCGAGTCCGACGACTGCAATCCCGAAACCCATATGGTCAGGCGCGAGGTCACACCGCGTTCGCAATATTGTCAAGTTCGACTGAGAGCGCCCGCCAAGCTGCGCGAACGCGCGAGGAACCGATGAATTTTTGAAGCCTCGGGAGAGCGGCTTGTATCCTTTTCGCTTCTCATTCGACCCCGTCTAAAGTAACCTGAAGGGCCCTAAAGGAGTCGGTGATGAAGTTTTTTTGCCAAGTGACGGTCGTGTCGGGGGCTCTCCTAGCGTGCGCTTCGGGTCCCACGACCGTCCCCCGCGAGGCCAAATCGGACGATACGGCCCTGCCTGCTCAACAGGCGGCCGAACCCAGCCCGGGTTTGGACCAGAATGCTGCGAACGAGAAGCAAACCGCTCAGGCGAAGGCGGATTCAAGCTCGCTCGATCCGCAGGACTCGAAGCAAGGGGCAGCCGCGAGCTCGGCGGACGGGTCGAAAGCCGAGGGCTCCAGCAAGCCGGATAAATCCGAGAAGGGAACCACCTGGTCCTCAGGTAGCTCCGAGTCGGTGATTGAGCGGGCGCGGCGACAGCTCAAGCGGCGCTGCGATGCCGGAAGCGAGGCGGCGTGCCGTGCGGCGCCTGACCTCGACCAATGCCGCAATCTCAGGCGACAGCCTTGCGCAAATCTTGGAGACCTGTTTGCCAAGGGCGCTTCGGGCGTGGATAAGAACCCCGAACATGCTCGCGACTTCTGGATGAGGGCGTGCGACATCGAGTCCAAGGACTGCCTGCGGTACGGCCGCGCGGTATTCGAATTTGATGGGCTCGACTCGCGAGAAGCGGCCGCCGAAAAATTCTTTCACACCGGGTGTACCCGCGACTTTCGCCTGTGCGCGCAGGTGGGCCGTTTCTACCAGGAGAAACAGCAAGCGGCCCAGGCCCGCAAATTCTTCGATATGGGCTGCGCCGGCGGGCAAGCCGAGTCGTGTCGCGCAAAAGAGTAGCGTTACCGACGCCGCCGATTTAATTACCGGCCGGGCCGCACTGCGCCTGCAGTCTGCCCACCTCGGCCCGCAACGCTTCGATCGAGCTCCGGAGCTCCTTATTTTCGCTTTCGATGCGTTCCAGGCGCGCGTGCAAAGCCTGAATCGAAGCGAGCGCGACGCCATCGGCATCCACTTGCAAGATAGTTCGGTCACTGGAGCCGACGTCGAAAGTTGCCATGAAGTCCTGCGCCATTGGTCCGATGTGTCGCACGTTCGGGCTTTCGAACTTGTAGCTCCAAGTCGAAATCGGAAGGCGTGACACGCGCTCGAGCAGGTCGTTGGGGTCAACGGATTCGAAGCCTTCTTTCAGGTTTCGATCGCTGACGGGGCAGAAGCTCTGGCAGATTGAGGTGCCGGTCGCACCCCCAATCGGGGCGGCAATCATAAAGCCGCTGCAGCACTTTAGTGGCTGGCAACAGGGAATGAGATCGCAGCTCTGACCGCTCATTGCGCACTTTCCGCCGTTGCCCCCGGTCCCGGAGCCCCCTGTCCCGGCCCCGCCCGAACCGGCACCGCCGGTCAGGGTCCCGCCTGCTCCGGCTCCGCCGTAAGCAGCGCCGCCCATGCCCGCGCCCCCACTGGCAAGTCCACCGAATCCGGCGCCGCCAGTTCCCGTCCCCGCGCCGCCACCAACCCCACCACTTACGACGCCTCCCGTTCCACCGCGACTCAGGCTGCCGCCGGTACCCTGTTGCCCGCCGCTTCCGGCAGTAGCAACGCCTCCCGTGCCACCCGTGCCGACCTTGCCTCCTGTGCCGCCACTGCCGGCGTTGTTGATTCCACCGCTGCCCGCGCTCGCATCGGGATGACCACTGGATTGTGAAAATTCACCGCCGCTGCAGTGAACTGCCACCGTCACCGACCCCGCGCCGGCGAGAAAATATGCGAGCTTGGCGCTCGATCTGCGCATCCGCACTGGCAACCCTTCAATTATGCCCTTCCGCGCAGAGCAAGTCTAGCAGCGTGAAAACGCCGGGCGTGAGTCACTTTTCGCCTCTTCGGACACTGTTCCGACGAAGTGATAATGTCGTCGATATCGACCGGTCACCCATCGATTCAAAAATCGGGATGGGCTTCGAAGGTGGCGCCCGTGCTGCTTTTGGCAGTGCTCAGCACCTCGCGGCTAGCGCACGCGCAGTGGGAACCAGAGAAGCCGCTGTATACCAACAACGGGTTTTACGGGATTGCTGCTGCGGGAAGTCGCGTGCACCTCATCTGGGGTAAGGACCCCCTTCAGTATTCGCTCTCCAGCGATGAAGGGGTCAATTTCGGCGCGCCCGTCACGTTGGAATCATCCGGTGAGCTACACCCCACGGGACCCATCGTCGCGCAAGGCTCCGACATCTACGTGGTTTTCTTCCGCTACGTGAAAACCGCCACCGATTGGTGCTGCCCTCGCGACCTGGGGGATCTCTATCTGAGACGATCGCAAGACGGTGGGACGACCTGGCAGCCGGAGCAGCGGCTGACCACCTCGGGTTCGGCTTTCCGATACGATTTGGCGGCTTCCGGTTCGAATGTTCACCTGGTCTGGGCCGACTATCGAAGCAGCGATTGGGAGATCTATTATCTTCAATCGAGCGACAACGGCGCGAACTGGGCTTCGGAAGTCAAGCTGGTCGCTAACCCCACCAAGGCAGTCGAAATGGGCCGCCCTCAAATCGCCAGCCAGGGGAACAACCTGCATGTGACGTGGGAAGACAGCCGAGACTTCGGTGCCTCCTGTTTTACCATCCCCAATTGCCCCGAGATCTATTACAAGCGGTCGACTGATGGTGGCGCGAGTTGGGGTAGCGACGTGCGCATCACGTACGACGGGGCCGGAGGTTCGTTTCGCCCCAGCATTGCCGCGCCCGGGTTGAGCACCGTGATCATCGGCTTTCAGAGCAATCGAGACGGGGGTACGAGATCGGAGCAGCAGGTGGTTCGATCCATCGACAACGGTGGCACGTGGGGCTCGATTCAAAGGATGACCAGCACCGCCGGTGATTCGGAACACGATAACCTGGTTGCATCGGGATCCACCGCACATCTCAGCTGGTCGGAGGACAGCGTCGACCGCACCAGCCACACGGTTCACTACCGCGGAACGTGGGATGAAGGAGCGATGTGGGCCCCGGACGAGACGGTGTCGCAGCCGATAGGCGGCACTTGGTCGATCATCGCCGACCTCGGGGTGAGTACCAGCTTCGTTCATGCACTGTGGACCGATGACCTCAATATGCTCCGCTATGCGCGGCGCCCGTCAGGAGATGCAGGTGCTGCGGGAGCAGGTGGCGCGGGCGGCGCACCGAGCAACGGCGGCGGGGGAAGCGCAACTGGAGGAGCCGGTGGCGTGGGTGGGGCGGGAGGCGCAAATGCTCAAGGCGGCAGCTCCACCGGGGGAGGAGGCA
>DASXTY010000605.1:0-1993 GCA_036505155.1 Polyangiaceae bacterium
GGTGGAAAGCTCACTATCCAAACCGCCAATGTCGAGCTCGACCAAGACTATGCCCACGCTCACCACGACGTAACGCCGGGGTCGTACGTGATGCTCGCGATGACAGACACCGGGATCGGCTTGGATCGAGAAACGCAAAGCCGAATTTTCGAGCCTTTTTTTACCACCAAGGAAAGGGGAAAGGGGACCGGTCTGGGGCTGTCGACGGTCTTCGGAATCGTCAAGCAAAGCGGGGGACACATCTGGGTGTACAGCGAACCGGGAAAGGGACGACATTCAAGGTGTACCTCCCAAGGGTTAGCGGTGCCGTGCAGACTCGCCCTTCCGAGATCCCCGAGTCCGAATCCGGTCGCGGGACGGAAACCATCTTACTCGTGGAGGACGACGATCAGGTCCGCGCCGTGGCGCGGAGCATCCTTCGGCGTAAAGGCTACGTGGTGCTCGAAGCCCCGAACGGCGGGGAGGGGCTGCTCATTTCTGAACAACATGGCTCAAAAATCCATTTGCTCTTAACGGACCTTGTGCTGCCTCGCATGAGCGGCCAGCAGCTGGCCGAGCGCGTGCGAGCCCAACGCCCGGATATCAAAGCGCTTTTCATGTCCGGCTACACGGACGATGCGGTGCTGCAGCATGGAGTCCTGGACTCCGGCGTCGCGTATTTGCAGAAACCGCTCACGCCATCTTCATTGACTCGCAAGGTGCGGGAAGCGCTTCGGTGAGACACGGGGGAACGTCACCTCGCATCGGTGAGCGCAGCGGGTCAGCGGAGCAGGCGCGGATTCTGCGGGTGCAGCTCCCGCTCTCGGGCATTCCACAACTCCGCCAGTCCCATCCGCCTTATGAGGACGTCCCACGGGGCAGAGTCATCGTTGTGAGCTCGTAACCACGCCGAGAGCTCGTCCTCCAACCGCAGCCGCAGCTCTTGTGCACTGGGTTCGAGCGCCAAGTTGTGCACCTGCCAACCATCCTTGGCGTTATCGAAGAGGACCCAGGGCTCCCCATCAGTGAAACGCGCGTAGGTGTAACGCGCCGTGCGCAGTCCTCGCCACTCCCGCACGCCCATGTTTCTGCCTTCGTCAACGCTCACCACATCCATCAGCCAGATAGTGGAAGGTCCTTGCTCGGCGCGGCCCAAAGCTACGCTCGACAGGTCCGTTCCCTGCATGTCGAATCGGCCGTTAATCCCCATCAAGGAGAGCAGGGTGGGCATGAAATCCACGGTGCTCAAGAGGGCGGAAGTGCGCGTGCCGGCCGGGATATGGCCCGGCCAACTGATGAGAAACGGTATGCGCACGCTTTCGTCCCATGGCTGCTGTTTGCGTTGACGCCCGTGTGAAAACAGCATGTCGCCGTGGTCTGAGGTAAAAACAAAAATGGTTCGCTCTAGGATGCCGCGCTCTTGCAGTGCATCCACGAGTCGACCCAGCTGCTCGTCGAGGGCAGAGATGTGAGCGTAATAACCGGCATAGTCGCGAGCGGCCTGCTCGCGGCAATGGAGCGGGACGTTGTCGCGCAGGGTTAGCGCGGTCGGCTGGTAGCGCGCCAAATATTCTGGGGGAGCGGCTTCATAAGGATTGTGCGGTGGTCCCCACGACAGATAAAGGCAGAAGGGCTCGTCGCCGTTGCGGAGGAACTCGAGCGAGAGCTCCGTCTGTCCGGCGGCTTCGTAGCCCGAGACCGCGATGGGCTCCGGTGTGTCGCGGTAATAGCGTCCGTCGTAGTAGTCGTGTGAGCAGTTGAAAGCTGCCCAATAGTCGAAGCCGTGGCGCCGCGGTCCCGGAGGCGTGAATCGGTCTCGAGGAACGCCGTCGAGATGCCACTTGCCGACGTAACCGGTGCGGTAGCCTGCCGCGCGCGCAATCGCACCGAACGAAGGGACTTCGGGGGGCAGCGGCAAGTCGTTGGCAAGCGTCTTGTTCCGCAAGGGATACAAGCCCGTCAGCATCATGGCGCGGCTCGGCGTGCACACCGGGCAGTTGGCAAAAGCGTAGTC
>DASXTY010000606.1:0-3230 GCA_036505155.1 Polyangiaceae bacterium
TCGATCAGCGCTCGCGGCCGGTTCATTAGGAATGGCAACGAGAGCGGAAGACGGGCAAGCACGGCCATTTAGCGGGGCGTCGAGGACTGAGGCCCGTGCCCTTTGACCGTGAACGTGTCGCTCCGCGGAGCTGCGTTGCGCAGCCATGTGCGGCGTAGTGTACGCCTGCGGGTCCCGGTGGCTCCCCGAAAGGCGCCCGCTAGGCCGAATTACAGTGTCACGGTAAATCGAAGGAGGGACCGGATTCGGAATCGGGTGGGGACTCAGCTTTCTCTTCGAGAGGGGCCAACGTCACTCGAATGTCGAACATTCGGGTTCCGCGACGAACGCGCAAGGTGACGGGCCGCCCCGAACCCGTGAGGCTCGTCACCCAACGCAGCTTCTCCGGGGCGGGCGTTGGCGCCCCTTCAAAGGCTTGAATGATGTCATCCACCTGCAGCCCAGCCCGATCCGCGGGGCCTCCTGGGATAATCTTCCGCACCAGGACGCCGGACCGATCCTCGAGATGCAATCGCAGAGCGTCGGCTTCGTCGATCGACGCCACCAAAAGGCCGATGGTGCTCCGGTGCACGGTCCCTTCCTTGAGCAGCCGCGGCAGAAGTTCCTTGACCATGTTGATGGGAATTGCGAATCCGATGTTGTTGGCGTCCTGACGAACGGCGGTGTTGATGCCGACCACGCGTGCTTCCATGTCGAGGAGCGGCCCACCGGAGTTGCCCGGGTTGATGCTCGCGTCCGTCTGTAGAAAACTGTAGTAGCCGGAGCGATCTCCGAGCTGGTCGAGATCACGACGGGTGCGCCCCTTGGCGGATACGATGCCTGCCGAAACCGTGTGGGATAAACCGAAGGGATTGCCGATCGCCACCACCCAGTCGCCGACACGAGTGGCGTCGGAATCACCGAGGGCTAAGTGAGGCAAACCTTTGGCGGCGACGCGCAACACCGCAATGTCGGTGAGTGGATCGCGCCCAACCACCATTGCCGGCAAGTCACGGCGATCGGCGAACACGATTCGGATATCCGACGCGCTTTCGATGACGTGATTATTCGTCAGAAGATAGCCAGCTGGATCGTAGACGAAAGCACTGCCGACACCGCCGAGCCCAACCGCCCAGCCTCTGCGCTGCACGGTTCGCACGGACACCACCGCGGCGTCCGCTCTTGACGCCAGTTCCGCGAAGCTCGAGGGAGCGGCTGCACCCCGTGCAACAATCGTTTTCGATGTCTCGGCGCTCAAGGCCGACGGCGGGCTAGGGGCGGATACCACCACGGCGCCTTCTGGCAACGGCGGGTCACTGGTGGTCGGCGGGTGCGGGTTCCGCTGGCAGGCGCTCAGCAGCGCGAGCAAGAGAGCAGCCTGGAGGCTTTTCACTTCGATTTTGCCACCTCGAGATACCGCATCCTCAAGTCGTAGAGGGCCTGATCCATGATGCGCTCTTCTTCGCCCGACAAGCGACCCAGCGTCTTTTCTTGAAGCAAAGTCAATAAATCGATGGTCTGCCTTGCCATGGGCAGACTGATTTCGCGCTTGCCATCGGCCGGGTTGGGAGCGTCCCCCAGGTGAACCAGTGCGGAATGGCTGAGCGAGAGGATGAAGGTTGCAAAATCGACGGCGGGCAGATCCTCTTCTTTAGCGTCCGCTGCCTCGGGTTCCCCCGCTGCGTCCGAGGTGCCCTCGCGTTCCTCGTCGTCGTAGGCCATGTCTTAACCCCACTCTTCGTCCGACACCACGGCGTCGTCCGGAGCGACGGGAGCATTCTCGGAAGCGGGCTCGCTCGCGGCGACCGTCTCGACTGGGCTCGGTGTTTCCGCCGTCGGCTGCTCAGCATCCTTTTGCTCGGCGACCTTTTGCTCGGCGACCTTTTGTTGCTCGGCGACCTTTTGCTCCGCGACCGCCGAAACTTCGGAAGGCGAGGGCTCCTCGGGGCTCGATAGCTGGCTGCTGGGTTCGGCGACAGAGTTCGGCGGCGGCTCGGGAACGTCCTCGGCCTTGACGGGTGCCATCGCGGAACGAGGCGACGGGTTGGTATCGACCGGCAGCGCGCGGACCGGCGAAGGCGCAGCCACCGCTGTTGTCTCCTTGGGTTCGGGTTCACTGCGGAAGAGCGCGGGTTGGCGAAGCTCGCTGACCACGCACTGCTCCGTAAGGTCCGGAAGCCCTGAGGTTGCATCTTTGAGCTCGGTCTCTGTGACCTCCGCATGACGGAGCTTACGCTCGCGGACCCGGATGTCGTATTTAAAAAGATTCATCTTCGCTCTCCGTTTCCCGCATCACCTTGATCATCTGTGTGTCGGCATGCGGGAGCTCACCGTAAGGTTCATCGGTGGCGGGACGGCTTTCGCCGCTGATGGCGAGTCGACGCTTACCGTGCCCATTGTTCATTACGAGTTGGCCTTGGGCCGAGCTCGGCATGCACAAAGACGCAGCGGAATCTAACACTTCAGCTCCCCGTTTCAACTCCCCGATACTGGCCGGTCGCACGGCATGGATGTGGAGCTCGAGACGAAGCTCTTGCCCGGCCAAAGGGTGGTTCGTGTCGGCCACCACCCGGTCCGGCCCCACCTCCAAAAGCTTCAAGACGACGATCTCTCCGCGCTCATTTTCCGCTTCGAAGCGATCACCGGGCGCCACGCCGGCGGGGAACTCAGCCCGATCCACTTCGATGATAGCGGAAGGGTCGCCATACCCGAACGCTTCCTCCGGCCGCAGCCGCAGGCTCACCCGATCGCCCGCTCGGAGCCCCTCGAGCCTGCGCTCCACGCCGGGGAGCAGCGGATCCCGTCCGAAAACCCAGTCGAATGACGCTTTTGAACCACCTTCGATGGGGTGCCCATCCCGGCTGTGGATTTCATAGGAAAGCGTCACCACGGTACCCGGGCCGACGTGGCCCGGCGCGAGCGACGGACCGGGATCTTTGGACTTCTGCGACATCACCATGCGTCGGGTAAAGCCAGCTTACCTGCAATTGCGCTGGCAGCCACTACCAACGGGCTTGCCAAGTAAACTTGCCCCGGGCCACTTCGCCCGACGAAATTGCGATTCACCGCGCTCACGGTCACCTGGGACGCGCGGGACGATACGCCCGGCCCGGCGCCAATGCAGGCACCGCAAGCCGGATCCAGAAGCTCGGCGCCTGCGCGCTCGAAAACTTCGATGTAGCCTTGTTCTTCGGCATAGCGCCGTATCTGCTGTGAACCGAACTGAATGAAGAGCCGAACACCGGCCGCCA
>DASXTY010000607.1:0-5972 GCA_036505155.1 Polyangiaceae bacterium
GCCGCATTTACGGGGCTCGCACTCTTGCGCAAAACCTTGACCGATGGACTGGATTAGCGGTCCGCCGGGCGAGGGCCTGGTTCGCGCTTTTTTCGCGCTTTGCGTTCCCGATAATGCGCGCCTGGAGCTGGTCAAAGCGCAGCGCACCTTGAAACGCATCGCGGGCCACTCGCGGCCCAATGTACGCTGGCTCGACTCAGAGCAACTCCACCTCACGCTCAGGTTTCTGGGCTCGGTGGACCAGCGTCAGTTGCTCGAGCTGGCCGAGTTTCGACCGAACGCGCCCGACTCGCTGGCTGCAATCGACACCGGCTTTACCGGCATCACCGCTTTCCCCGCTCCACACCGAGCGCGCGTCATCGTTGCCACGCTCGCCGACCCAGCGGCGCGCATCGAGGGCTTGGCGGCAGCGCTCGAATCCGCCGCCGAATCAGTGGGAATTCCGCGGGAAAAGCGGAAGTTTCAGCCCCACGTGACCATTGGGCGGATCCGACAACCGGGCGACGTCCATGGCTTGCTCGCCCGGTGCGCGCTCGACTCGACCGGGTTCCAAATGTCGGAGCTTGTGCTGTTTCGGTCCATCCTCAAACCGTCCGGAGCCACCTACGAACCGCTGGCGCGATCTGAATTGACCCGCGCGGTGCTCGAACCGGGCCCCAAATGGTGAAACCCGACGAGAGCGAAAAAGGGGAGACTTGAGCCAGAACAGCGGTACACTTCTCGGAGTAGCTTGGAGGAACATTTAGATGGCAAAAAGATTTGCGATGGCTTGCTTCGTGGTCTTTTGCGCGAGCTGGAGCTGTGGAGGGGAAACCGAGGGCAGCGGAGGAAGTACTCCTGCGCCGACCCCGATCCCGCTGCAAAACATGCCGACGGAGCTGGCTCGCGTGAGCTGCGCAAAGATCTACGAGTGCTGCACCCAAGCTGAGCGCATGCAAAACCCTTTCTTGGGGAGCACCGAGCAGGACTGTGCCGTGACACTCGCAGCATTTACCACCCTCATCGTACCCATCACTCAGGAGTCCATCACCGCCGGCAGGGTGGTTTACCAGGGAGACGTGCTGGCCTCATGCCTCGCCCAATACTCGAGCCTCACTTGCGCCGACGCAAAGAGCGGTGCCCCGAGCCTGGAGCCAACCTGTTCGAACTTCCTTCTGCCACAGGTCGCATGGGGAGGAACCTGTGAGCAGGACTTCGAATGCATCAACGGTTATTGTGAGCAGCCGAGCAGCTCTACCCCGGGGCAGTGTCAAGCGATGAAGCCGGACGGCGCCGGCTGCTCCGCCGACTCGGAGTGCACCAGCGACAACTGCGATTTTAACGGCACTTGCCAACCCAAACCCCCGCCGACCGCAACCGGCTCGAGCTTCTGCGGGGGGATGTGACCCTGCGCGTCGGATCCCGTATGCTTCTCGCCGACCCATGAGGACATCGCAGGTCAGCGCGTTCCTCACTGCATTGCTGCTGGCCTGTGCCGGCCCGACCAAGCCCCACGCCGTCGCGCGCCCG
The DNA here is from genome assembly GCA_036505155.1 of Polyangiaceae bacterium. Taxonomy (GTDB): domain Bacteria; phylum Myxococcota_A; class Polyangia; order Polyangiales; family Polyangiaceae; genus DASXTY01. Next base: position 1,510 of record DASXTY010000607.1, read on the forward strand.
TCAACCCCTCCCGCGCTCCATTCGGAGCGACCGGTTCCGTCTGCGCCCGCCCCGCCAACGACCCCCGCGAGCAAACCGTTCGCCTTTGCCGTTTTCGGCGACAATCGGTCCGAGGACTATCACATTCGTCAGCCCGAGGTCTTTCTCGAGATATTGAGGGAAATCAAAAAACGAGGCCCCCGCTTCATCATCGGAACCGGCGACCACATTCAAGGCTATCGATATACGGAAGCGCTGCTGCGGCGGGAGTGGGTGAGTTATTTCGAGGCGCTAAAAATGGTCGCACCGATTCCGGTCTACCACACGGTTGGCAATCACGATCTGTTCGACGAGACCTCGGGACGGATCTGGGATCAGGTCATGGGACCGAATCACCGTCATTACACGGTGGAAGTCGAGCACAGCGTATTCATCTTTCTCGACGCGGAGACCTTGGAGAGCCGCGTTACTGGCGAACAACTCCAGTGGCTGGACGCGGAGCTCGAAAAACACAAGGAGTGGGACCAGCGCTTCATCTGCATCCACCGGCCCATCTTCCGCCCCTACATTAACGGAAAGCTGGAGGACTGGGCCCTGACCCTGGACCACGAGTACAAAGCGGAGTGGGAGGCGCTGGTGAAAGTCCTATCCGGGCGCGCGACTGCGGTGTTTGCGGGCCATTATCACATGTTCGATTTCGATCGACGCCACGGCATCCTGCAGTACATCACGGGCGGCGGCGGTAGCGGGATCGGGATCGGAAACGATGAACCGCAAAAGGAATTCTACCATTTCTTGTGGGTTACCGTGAATGGCCCCGAGCTCAAGGTGGAAGTCGTAAGGCCCGACCTCTCCAAAGTCAAAGAGCCCGTGTACGACGTCAGCGCTCCCATTGTTCTCGAAGATTTCGAGAACGACGGCACTCCGATAGCGTGGAGCCTTTGGAACGAAGGCGTTCGCGGCGAGCCGGCGCCGTCGCCGCCGGGCGGGGAGGGCCGCGCGTTTGCCTTTCATTACGACTTCAAGAGCTACGAATGGCCTCAGCTTTTTTTGGGCCTGGAGCCGGTGCAAAACTGGCACGGCGCCAAAGAGATATCCTTCGACGTCTACGTCGCAAAGGAAGGCGCGCCCAAGCGTCCGCTGGCTTTGCGCTTGCGGGTCGGCGGGCGACGCGTCGGGTACAGCAGTCCGGACGTGACTCTCAAGCCCGGTTGGAACCATCTCACCTTCCCTTTCTCAAAGGCGACCTGGACCTGGGCACAAGAGGACCCTCACACCAAAAAAGAGACGAAGAAGGAGCGCGTCCAGCTCGAAGTCGAGCCAGTGCTGCCGGTGAGCACGGTGGATGTCATGTTCTCGGCGTATCAGCGGAAAGAAGCCGGCACCGTGTGGTTTGATAATTTCCGGCTGGATTGAGCTCGGCAGCCGGAAGCGCCTCCACGACCGTCAGTAACGCTAAACGTGGGCGCGACTGGAGCCGCTCGACGCTTCAGGTGGCTTTCGGCGGAATGTGAGGGCCCCGTCGGGTGCCCCCCCCGCACCGTTCGTCTTTCGATCCACGGCGACGGTGTCTCCCGGGACGAAGTCGCCGGCGAGAATGTGGCGCGCCAAAGCGTCTTCCAGGTGCTTTTGCAGCGCGCGCCGGAGGGGACGGGCGCCGAATTGCGGGTCGTAACCCACTTCGGCGAGAAATTCGTCGGCTGCCGGTGAGAGCTCGAGCTTGAGCTCTTTAGCTTCGAGGCGGCGCGCGAGCTCCCCCACCTGGATATCCACGATGCGCCGGATCTGTTCGCGCCCCAGACGTTGGAACAGCACGATCTCGTCGAGCCGGTTGATGAACTCGGGCCGGAAGTGGAGGCGCAAAGCCTCCATCACGGTCTTATTGGAAAGCTCGCGCTTCTCCTGCAAGGTGAGATCGCGCCGCTCTTCGATGGCGGAAAGCTCGGCGGTGCCGATATTGCTGGTGAGGATCACCACCGTGTTCTTGAAGTCCACCGTACGTCCCTGCCCGTCGGTGAGCCGCCCGTCGTCGAGCAACTGCAAGAGCGTGTTGAACACGTCCGGGTGCGCCTTTTCCACTTCGTCGAACAAAAGCACGGTGTACGGCCTGCGGCGAACCGGCTCGGTGAGCTGGCCGCCTTCGTCGTAGCCAACATAGCCGGGGGGAGCGCCGATGAGGCGCGAAACCGCGTGCCGCTCCATGTATTCGCTCATGTCGATGCGCACCATGGCGCGCTCGTCGTCGAACAGGAATTCCGCCAGGGCGCGCGCGGTTTCCGTTTTCCCCACGCCGGTAGGGCCCAAAAACAGGAATGAGCCGACCGGCCGCCGGGTGTCACCGAGGCCGGCGCGCGAGCGACGGACTGCATTGGCGACCACGCCGAGCGCCTCGTCTTGTCCCACAACGCGGGCCCTGAGCTGGTCCTCCATCTTGAGGAGCTTCTGCATTTCGCTCTCCAGCATTTTGGAAACCGGTATTTGGGTCCACTTGGAGACCACTGCTGCAACGTCCTCTTCTGTCACCTCCTCTCTGAGATAGGCCGCCTTTTCCTGCACTCTGTTGAGCTCGTGCCGATTGGCCTCGATGCGCTTTTCGAGCTCTGGAAGCGAGCCATATTGGATTTCCGCCGCCTTGCCCAGGTCGCCTGCGCGCCGCGCGCGCTCCTCAGACAGGCGATACTCCTCGAGCTGGCGCTGCTGATCTCGAATGGCGCCGAGAATTTCCTTTTCCCGCATCCACTGCGCTCGCATCCGGTCGCGCTCACCGGTGAGCTCCGCCACTTCTCGTGAAAGATCCGCAAGGCGCGCCTTGCTCGCCTTGTCCCGTTCGCGCTTGAGCGCTTGCTCCTCGATTCGAAGCTGGAGCAGCTTGCGCTCCACCTGGTCGATTTCGAAGGGCATGCTGTCGATTTCCATTTTGATCTTGCTGGCCGCCTCGTCGACTAGGTCAATCGCCTTGTCCGGGAGGAAGCGATCCGAGATGTACCGATCGCTGAGCAGCGCGGCGGCCACCAAAGCGGAGTCCAGGATGCGGATGCCGTGGTGGACCTCGTAACGCTCCTTGAGACCGCGCAAGATGGCGATGGTGTCCTCCACCGACGGCTGGCTCACCATCACCGGCTGAAAACGCCGCTCGAGCGCCGCATCTTTTTCGATGTGCTTGCGATATTCGTCCAGCGTGGTGGCGCCGATGGCGCGCAGATCGCCGCGGGCCAAAGCGGGCTTGAGCATGTTGGCGGCGTCCATGGCCCCTTCGGCGGCGCCGGCGCCCACCAGAGTGTGGAGCTCATCGATGAACAAGACGATACCGCCGGCCGATTGCTCTATTTCCTTGAGCACCGCCTTGAGCCGGTCTTCGAATTCACCGCGAAACTTGGACCCCGCCACCATGCTGGCGAGGTCGAGCGCCAGAATACGCTTGTCCTTGAGCGACTCGGGCACATCGCCGGAAGCGATGCGATGGGCGATGCCTTCCGCAATGGCGGTTTTGCCCACTCCAGGCTCGCCGATCAATACCGGGTTGTTTTTTGTGCGCCGGGACAGGACCTGCATTACCCGTCGAATTTCTTCATCGCGCCCGATGACCGGATCGATCTTCCCGCGCTGCGCGAGGGCCGTAAGATCTCGCGTGTATTTTTCGAGCGCCTGGAATTTCCCTTCCGGCTCTTGGTCCGTCACGCGCTGGCTACCGCGGATTTCCGCGAGCGCCCGGAGCAGCTTGTCGTAAGAAAGCCCGTGTCGATCAAAAATCGCCTGGACCTCCTTGTCGCCTTTGGCTCCCGCCAGGATGAAATGCTCGACCGACACGTAGTCATCTTTGAGCTTTTTCGCTTCGTCCTCGGCGCGGGTAAAAAACGGCACAGCGCGACGACCGAAGCTCGGTTCCGCTCCTCCCGATACCCGCGGTAGCCCATCGGTGCGCTCCTGCAGGCTTTGGCGAAGCGCAGCGGCGTCGGCACCCGCCCGCTCGACCAAGGGCGCGGCAATGCCATCCGCCTGCGCGAGCGCGCTCAGCAAAATGTGCTCCGGCACGATTTCGGGATGGCCGTGTCGCACGGCGATTTCGAGCGCCCTCTTCACGGCTTCCTGGCTTTTGGTTGTCAGACGGTCCATTCGCATATCAGACGGTTCCTTGTCCTCCACCCCCACGTCCCTCCCGCCACCGCTTAAGGATGCAAAATAAGTCGTCTCTCCGGTTAGGCAAGGCCCGTCGCACCGCTGGCTTGTTGCGCCGCGCTCGTGCTACATACTCGACAGGCTTATGACTCTTCGCTCAAGCGCCGGCATCCTTGCGTGCGCGCTTGGTTTGCTTTTTGGATGCGGCGCCTCCGCGGAGCAATCACAGAACACGGGCGGCCGCTTTAGCAGCGGAGCGGTTACGAGCTACGGCGGCGGGGTAACTGGGGGCGTTGCAGGAATGGGACTCGGTGGGACGGGCGGCGGCGGATTCGGTGGAGCTCAGGGCGGCGCCGGTGCTCAGGGCG
>DASXTY010000608.1:0-1898 GCA_036505155.1 Polyangiaceae bacterium
GTTGCGCGTGAGCCACGGGCCCAAGCTGGCGCTCGAGGACCGCGCCGATCGGCAGCTCGCCAAGGAGCTGGTTTCGCAGCTGGACCCGGCAACCGCGCGCGAGCTCAAGGACCCCGCAAGTTTTACCGCGGATCGCATGTGGATTTGGCGACCAATCGGAAATGAGGAATTAGTCGCGCTGAGCGGTTGCTCCGGAATTGCACGCGATCCACGCTGCGGGATCCTGCTCGCACGGGTGCTTTATGGCCAGCCCAAGCTATTGACATGGGCGTCGAGCGGAAGCCGGCTCCCGCTCTTGCACGCCCACCGATCCCTGCGCGATATTTGGCTGCTCAGCAGCGATGAAATGGGGCTCTTTACTCGGCGCATCGGCTACGCGTGGGGCAGGATCACGGTGGGCGAAAAGGAACGCCGCGTTCCTCGCTCAGTTCCCCAACGGCGGGACAAGCGTCGGCCCTGACCCGCGGTTCACCGCTCCGAGCACAGCGCGTTCAGCCGCTGGACCGCCGTTCTTTCCCGGGTGCTGATGGCGGCAAATTCGCGCCGCTTGGCTTCGAGCGCATTCTGATCCTTTCGCTCCAGAATCCCGGCAATGAGTCGAGCCTGTGCCGCACCCGACTCGAGCAGCGAAGCGTAGTCCGTCACCGCGGGGTAGAGCTCTTGTTTGCTGAATTTCAGGGTCACCAGTTTCGCCGAGAGCTGCTCGTAACGTTTTGCGGCATCGAGGTAGGTCTTCGGATCACGCGCGGCGTGCCCATAGGCTTTTTGGATGTTTTCCAGAGCGGGATTCACCGCCTGGGACAGCCGTCGGCATTCGCGCGCCTGCTGTAATCGCTCGCAGCCGAGCCCGGCGAAGATGCAGCCCATCGCGAGCATGGCGACGCAGGCTTTCGACAAGGAATTCGCCACGGCGCTCGCATCTTGACACTCTTGAGCCATACGGCAATTTCTTGCCCCTCGAGGCGCGGACGGAACATCGTTCCGTCCATGGTTCCCGGCCGAAGCGTGCGAGGGGTCCCCGAGCTCCCGGCATTGAAGAGGCTTGCCGAACAGCTGGCGTCGGAACGCAGCGAGAGCCCTACCACGGTTCACCTGCTGGCGGCGGTGGCGCTCAGCCCCGGTGCAGCTGCAGATCTTTTGACCGAGCGAAAGCTTTGTGCCGAGGCGCTGCTCGCCGCTGCCGGCCCCGGCCTTCAAGATATCGAGCAGGGCGTCCAGAGGAGCCTGCTTCGGGCCCGCGAGCTTGCAGGCCGAATGGGGACGCAGCAGGCCACTGCCGCACACCTGTTGAGCGCTCTGCTCAGCGAACCCCGGTGTGCGGCTGCCCGAGCGCTCAAACACTGCGGAACCGATGTCGGTCGCCTGCGCGCCGCCGCGTTGAATTTGGGCCTGGGGCTCATCGGTCGGCGCCGCGTTCCCGCGCAGCCGAACCGCGGCAAGGACGCCGAACGAGCCGCCGGGATCGAGTTAAACGGCGCGCAGCGCCCGGCGCTCAAAGTGGTCAACGCGCCAGCCAGGACCGCTTCGGTGGTGCCGCTTCGCCCCCAACAAAAAGCTCCCGCTCCGGAACCTGCCCCTTTCCGTGCCCCCGCTCCGGTGCTCGACACCGATCGCTTCGGTCTCGACCCACATCAATATCCAACGCTCGCCAGCCTGGGACATAACCTCACTCTGGCGGCTTTCCGAGGCGAGCTGGACCCCACTTTCGGCAGGGACGCGGAGATCGAGCAAACCCTCGATGTGCTGGCCAAGCGGCAAGGCAATAACCCGTGTTTGGTGGGGCCGGCGGGAGTTGGAAAGACCAGCGTTGTGCGCGGTCTCGCAAAATATATTGCGGAGTCCGGTTCGGCTGCCGGAACCTTCAACGCCTGCGATGAACGCATCATCGTTGAAATTTG
>DASXTY010000609.1:0-2749 GCA_036505155.1 Polyangiaceae bacterium
GAGCCGCGCTTCTATCCAGTGTGTGAAAATGTGCACAGCGCCGGGATGCTCCAGCAGTCGCTTTGTCCGGCAAACGGCAGTTCGGAAAAATTACAAGAGCAAGCCGAGCGGCACGCTCGAGCTTTGCTGGCACATCTCGACTATACCGGGGTGATGGCGCTCGAAATGTTCGAGGTCGGCGGCGAGCTTTACGGAAACGAGATCGCTCCCCGAGTGCATAACTCTGGTCATCTCACCATCGAGGCGGCGCTCACCAGCCAGTTCGAAAATCACTTGAGAGCCATCAGCGGTCTCCCGCTCGGCCGCACCGAGGTTCCGACCTTTGCGGCCATGCTCAATATCGTGGGGAGCTTGCCGGATTCCGCGCGTGTGCTCGCGGTCGAAGATGCGCACCTCCACCTTTACGGAAAGTCTCCGCGCGCTGGCCGGAAGCTCGGCCATGTCACGGTGCGGGCAAAAACGCGGGCGGAGCTTTCGAAAAAGCTGATAGAGCTCAAGACTTTGGTCACAGCTGATTCATAGCGAGCGCCCGGTCTACCGTTGGTTCGCGCTTGACCTGGGTGGTCAGTAGGCTTTAATGGGTTTCACCCGGAGAGCGGCGACGTGTTTCGCCAAAACCGGGGAACTGGTCGGGTGCGCGTTAAAGTAGCCAGGGGATTGCGCGGCTCAGCCGCCTCGTGCTTCGATCCTATGCGATGGCCGACGAGCGAACTGCGGGAACACTTTTGGCGCTATTGTTGGTCTCGCCGCTCGCGTGTTCCGCTTCTGACCGCGGAATGACACCACCGGTGGCTGCAGACAGCCCCCCGACGACGTTCGAACGCGAAGTGGAAAAAACGTTTGGTCGTACCCCTGCGCAACTAGTGTCCCGACCTGAAGGTGAAGAGCGTCGAGTGTCGCATCGGTGCTGATCCGCGCCCTGGAGCGAGCAGCAAAGAGCGCCGCATCGAGCCCCATATCCCCTTGCGCTTGGAGTTCCTTTCGGTCTCCGAACGAGACCACAATGCAATCGCGACACTACGGTTCGATTGGGGCTCATTGTTCAGCACGAATTTCTCAGCGCCGGCAGCGCGGCTAATCGGGGACCGAATCTCTGGATATCCGGCGGGCCGGCGATAGAAGAGAGGCTCCCTGACGGAGGGCTCATTGAGCTGACACAAGCTGAGGCCTGCTCCCGGTATGGTTGGGACATTTGCTACCCCGCCTTCGTGCTCGAATCGATAAACGACTCGGTACCCCTTACTTCCCTAATGCGCCTGGATCCCTGCGCAAAGGACCAAGCTGTCGGCCGAGCCTATTTTTCGCTCCGGATTGGCCCACCGGGAAAGATGCTCCGGGCCGCCTTCCATCTGCTTTTGGAAACCGAATGCGAGCACGAAGGAGTCTCGTACGAGGGCAGCGGCGTGCGGTGCAAATTCGAGGCTTCGCTCGAAGCGCCGTCTGGGCAAGACGGCTGACGTAATGGCGGGCTGGTGCGTTGGGCGTCTACGCCGGTTCGTAGTTGGCGGTCAGATAGACCTGGCCCGTCTCGCGGATAATGTCGAGCTCGACCTTCTCGGTATTGTGGAAGTTGCGCGGCGGGTGTCTCGGGTTAGCGGCTCTCAGGCCGTCAGCTGCTGCATCATGCTGACGGCGTCAAATTCGCCGCGGTGGCACCCGGTGCTTGCTGCACACCGAGATGGCCCGCAAAGTGGGCCCGACCTGGGACCCCGCTCTTTCTCGAGAAGCGGACCGGAGGGTCTTCTGTGAGGTGAGGCTGCCCTGACTATGCAGTTAGGGTCCGTCGCTCAAGCTATTTGTCGTGAGAACCAAGAGCTTCCTGTTCTCTGTATCGATCAGTACTGACGGATAATCTCCGCTTTCAAGCCCTTGCCCGGCGGAGATGTCGGTATACGTGCAACCCGACCCATCGAGCTCGCACCGAAACAGCGCCGGCCTGCCCCCGTTGGCGGCATTCGTGGTAGCCACCAAAAGCTTCTGGTTAACCGTATCGATTACGGCATCGCTGTCCCTGTTTGGGTAGAAATCGCCAGTGGTCCCTTGCCCCGCTGAGATATCCGTGTGGGTGCAGCTGGTGCCGTCGAGTGCACAGCGATACAAGGCTGGCCTGTTTGCGTTGTTGGCGTCGCCTGCTACCACTAAGAGCTTGCCGTTTACCTCATCGACCACCAGAGACGGGTTGTAGCCACTGCTGACCCCTTGACCGGCCGATATGTCCGCGGTCGAGATGCAAGATGTCGAAGCTCCTTCGCCCGATCCTCCTTCTCCACAGACGTTTCCCCCCTGCTGACGCCCGTCGTGATCGGGCTGACCAACTTTGCGACGCACGGCCCGACTTTTGAAGAACGGCGGCCCTCGAGCCGGCGATAGCGTCGGCGGCTGCGTCGGCTCGCCGATGTGACGGAGGAAGCGCTCAATGCTCGCGGCTGCGGTGACCAGTGCACGCAGTCTCATACGCGCGCCACATCGTCAGCGGCGGCGCGGTTGTTGCCGCGGGAGCGAGAAGACTCCTTCGGCAACCGAGAGCCGAGGCGATACGCATGCCGGATGCATCGCGCAACGCGATCGCAGGACGCCCCCGACGTTCGGGTCCAGCGGGCGCCGCGCCGCCGACGGCGGCCGATGCCAGCGCCGCAAGCGCGGCTCTTGCTCCGCGCAACCATCGTCGATCAGCGCTGGGTTCGCGCCGGCTTTCGATCACGCCGCGTCGTTCGAGAGACGCGAGCACACGGTTGCGAATCGTTTGCAG
>DASXTY010000610.1:0-1635 GCA_036505155.1 Polyangiaceae bacterium
ACAAGCCCCGCGCCGAGCTCGATCGCCGGTCGCACATGATTCGGCGGCGCTTCAGCGCTCAGCGGATCGCCACGGGTGTTGTCCGACCTGGAAGGCTGCGCCTGCTCGCCGCCAGCTTCTTTCGCCGCAGCTTGCTTGGGAGGGGAAGCGAGCACCGCGGCGAGCAAAGCGCCGACCAGGGCCTGAGGCCGGCGGATCATCGAGACATACCTGCGTGCACCACCCGAATCCGCCTCGGGGATGAAGTGCCGATTCAATCGCCCTTTCGAATGCTTGCCGCTCTGAGACGAATCGGAACGCTCGACTCGAGGACTAACTGGTCTACCGGTTGCGCCATCCACGCCCACTGTGAGGAAAGGCGGACCAGGTAGTCTTTGCATCCGTTCGTGTATTCTTGGAGGAGTGCCCGGCCAACTTCGAGAGGACGCACCAAATCGAATTCAATTGTCCCTTGTGGGCTCTTTCCATACTGAACCTTCAGCTTGCCCGCCTTCTTCCAGCCCGTGGTTCTGTCGACTGTGTCCGACTCAGCCTTGTTTGGCGGCGGCGGTGGGGGGAGGCTAATGCAAAGATGAAGGTAGTTGCCTGAGGTCTTATCCACCTGGGGCTGAATGGGGAAGCTCAGATGGGTGAACCCGCGGACTGCCGACTCCGGCAAGGCGATCTCCTCGAGGACCGCCGTGTTGCGCACCGCCGATTTGGAATCGAAGTTCCCCCATACGAACGGCAGCATCCTCATCTTGACGCTCTGCCGCCGGATATCGAAAGGCTTTCCAAAGACGAGCTCGAAATCCCGAAGCACCATCTCTGTGGCATTCGGTGGGTCCAGGCGGATGTCCTCCAACGCGGCGCCGCCACGGTTCTGCAGCGGAACCGGGACCCATGCCTCCTGCCAAGCGTTGCCGCCCGCGGCAATGGCTACCTGGCTCGAGTCGGCCTCGTTGTAGTCGCGGCCAGAAAAGCGAAAGAACACTTGAAGCGGACCCGCTCGGGTCGACCGATAACGAAAGCGAAGCGCGTGGTGGCTGCGGACGGCGCCGAAGTGCAGTTTCGGAACATCTAGGAAATGGTGGATTTGCGTGTCGCCGACGCCGGCCCTGAGCGAGAGCCCATCCGCGTCCAGACTCGCGTCCAGGGACTGCTGAAAAAAAGACGCGACTTCGCGAAACGGTAGTTTCACCTCCGAAACTGCTGCTCGCGCGCGCTCCCAGCGGGTTCGGGAGACCCAGGTCTCCCAGCCGTCGACCACCCCAAGCGGCACGTAGTTTCGATACACATGTTCCGCGAGTCGATAGCTCTGAAGCGGCGCCGGCATGCCGTCGACCTCCGTCATACCCGCGTTTCCGGGAAGCAGCGCAAAGGGGACCCGATCGCTGTCAAACGCGCGGATGCGCTTCAAATAAATATCCTGTACCGAATCCGTCGCATAAAACATGACGGGCAGGAAAAAAGAGTCCGGGACTTCGCGGTCGAGAACGGTGTAAAGCAGCGGAGCGTTGAGCAGGTTCAGGAATGTATCGCGTGGCTTCATTTCAGAATCGAAAAGCCTCTTGAGCGCGGCGTAGGGCTGCGTGTTTCCCACCGCGCGCGGCTCGCCTTTGGTCCAGGAGTGAAATAAAAACGGCTTGCACCAAA
>DASXTY010000611.1:0-5318 GCA_036505155.1 Polyangiaceae bacterium
TTGCCGGAGCTCGTGCCGGCGCTTCAGGAGGCCACGCCGCTTCCCCTCGCCTTCGACAGTCCGAACCTGAAGTACCATCAGCGAGCGCTGCAGCATTACGATTTTCGTCGCTCGCCCGCCCCGATGGTAAACTCGCTGGCCGTTTCGAGAGAGGATCTGGACGGCTTCTACGAAATCATCGGCCACTACAAGACCGACGTCATCGTAATGGCCGCTGAGGGGATGGGAGAAGATGGGCGTCCGCGCCCCAATTTCGAGCCGGACGAAGTGCTCGCGATTTCACTCCGTTTCGTGGAGAAGCTCCGGAGCCTGGGCATCGACAATGATAAGATCTTTATCGATCCGGGCCTATTTCCCGTGACGGGCGACACTTCCGGGCGGGTGAGCATGAGCCTCGAAGCGATTCGAAAGATCCGCGCGTCTTCGGACCTTCAGGGTGTCCACACTTGTGTCGGGCTTACGAACTTCTCCTTGGGTGCGCCCAAGGAGGTGCGCCACCTTCTCGAATGCGCCTATTTGACCATGGCGCATCCGCTGGGCCTCGACGCCATTTTGGCGAGCCCGGAAAAGGACTGGAGGCTGCTCTCGCAAGACGACCCGGTCCTGCTCAAGCTGAAAGAGGCGCTCGCCTTCCGAGCCGGCACCCCTCGCCAGAAGCGACCTACTTAGGGCTGGGCCGAATCGGTTTGCATGCAACTACGGCCGTACCAAGACGAATGCCTTCGCCGCATTCGAGACCGCTACCGACTGGGGCACCCGTCTTTACCGAGGGAAAAGCGACCTTATCGTGATTGATATCGTCGACAACAGCCAGCGTCACCAACTGGTCGGACTGAACGCGCTTTTCGACCTGCCCGATTCCCTGGATCTTCGCGGGCAGAGCGCCATTCCGGTTGTCGATCGACTGGAACGCGTCAGCAGGGAGGCGCCCTGGGTGGACATCGGCCGAATCGAAGAGGCGGGTGAGCTCGCGCACATCACCGAGAGGATTGATCTCTTCAAGTTCGAGCCTCCGGCTGAGATCGCGCTCTTCACCAACTTTGCGTGGTGTGCCGCGCCCGACGGAGGGTACCGACTGAACCTGGCCGACGGAGAGTGGGTGGGGCTGCACCCGGACAACCTCGGGCGGTGGATTGTCGTGTTGGAGAATCCGCGGGGAGATTCGATGCGGATGCCCGCACCGACGCGAGACCTGTTCAAGTCGGTTCGAGCGGTTGACGAATTGGTTCGCCGCCACCGCTCGAATTGCGTCGCATTTTTGACCATTGATGCAGGTTGGCGGGCCAACCAGCCCACGGACAAGCAGCTGGGCCTTTTGCGTCGACACGGCGTTCCGACCCCGAGCGGACTAACGCGCGGACAGGCGTCGTGGATGATCGCGATGCTAAATAGACTGAGGACTCGATCCTAATGTCGACGCAGGCACCGCAGTCGACAATTTCCGGTTTGCTGGGACAGCCAAAATAAAAATAGCTTCAACGACTTGCAACGACTCGCGCCCCGCCTTAATCAAAGTGGCATGAGCATTTACGACCTCTCGGCCCGCACTCTCGAAGGCAAACCATTCAGCCTACAGGGTCTTTCGAACAAAGTGACACTGTTCGTGAATGTCGCAAGCTTCTGCGGTTTCACGCCTCAATACACGGGGCTCGAAGCGCTGCACCACAAGTTTGCGGCAAAAGGCTTTTCGGTGGTCGGTGTGCCCTCTAACGAGTTCGGCAAGCAGGAGCCCGGCAGCGACGAGGAGATTCGAGATTTCTGCACTACTAATTACGGCGTGACCTTCCCGTTGCTGGCAAAAGCCGAAGTCAAGGCGGGGCCGGGTCAGTCGCCCATTTATGCGGAGCTCTCGCGGGCAACCGGCAAAGTGCCAAGCTGGAATTTCGGCAAATATCTGGTCGGGCGCGACGGATCGGTCCTCGACTATTTCGAGTCGAAGGTTGCGCCCGAAGACGCTCGCCTGGTCGCGGCCATTGAAAAGGCCTTAAGCGCGCCTTAACCGTGCGCTTCGACGTCGAACGGTATGTGCGCCCGCCAAAGCGAGCAATAAGAACCACGCTCGGCTGCCACTGCGCCCTTCACCCCCGTATCTGCAGGCACAGCTCCCTTGCTCTTTGCTCGAGCTGTTCTGCGCGTTAGAAGTTCCTCCATTGCTCGGGCTCGTGCCGCCAATACCCGCGGCTCCGGTGCCGGCTGAACCGCCGCCAGCCGCGGTCGCGCCGGCCGTTGCGCGGCTGCCGCCGTTTGCAACCATGCCGCCCCCGCCGCCTGTCGTGCCGCCGCTGCCATTCGTGCCAGCGTCTGCCAGTGCCTGGCCGCAGCCGATCCGGGAGGTTGATACGACGACATCATCGAACCAAACCGTTTCTTCGGTTTGGCCGGTTGTGTAGTTATCGTCCGTAACGTAGTGCCAAAGTCCTATTGAATTTATTTTCAATGTGTCATCAGTGCGCCAGCGAATACCGGTCCATTCCCCAGCCAGCTGGTCGTTGAACCAGAGCGTTTGCTTGCCACTGGCCTGAGCGCCAGTGTTCGCTTCCACCCTGCCTTCTAAACATGACCAGGCGTCGAGGGGCGAAATCTGGGGCGGTGAGGAAACGTTGTTGGTTCCCCAGCAACATTCGAGACCGTTGCTACAGGGCGATCCCCGAAGAGCACATCCGTCGCAGATTGCCTGCGGGTCTGCGTAGCTTGCGCAGTTCGAGCCGGGGTCGCACATCATGTCGTTCGAATAGCTGTAAAATCCCCACGCTCCGGGAGGCCTGTATTTACCCCATTCGGAAAATGGTTCGATCTGCGTGACGAAAAAGTTGCTACCGCTTGGTCGACACCCCGCCGTTCCGAAGGCGGACCATTTGTCGCCCGCGCGACTGGCGCCGATGAACACCATGTGATGCAGATAGTTGTAGCCAGGGGAAAACCGAACCCAGAAGCGCACGAACACGACGTCGTAGCCGGGAAGGAACCATTTGGTCGGACCGCCACCGGTATCCAAACCCTTGTGCGCGGTAATCTGGAGCGAACGCGCGCCCGAATGCGGGGAACCGCTCGAAAGGACGAGGTTTTCCGGGTGTAGACCCTGATCGTCCCACAAACCGAGGCTTTGATTCTGATCCTGGCTGGATTCGAAGTCGTCGCAAAAGACCCAAGCCGAGTCGGGGGTGGCGCATTCTTGCGCGCGAGCTATTCCCGGAAAAAAGACGAGCGCGCCCGCGACCAGAGCTCCGCGCCGCGCGAAGATCATGGCCCTGCGGATTCGATGGTCGCGTTGCCGCCCGGTATGTCTTGCTCCAGTCGGGCCAGCACCGCGCTTCGGTTCGGCGCCAGCAAGGCGGCGCGGGACAGCGCCGAATGGCGCGCGCTATCCGGGCCTCCGACGGCCTTGAGGACGTCTGCGTACCAGAGCCAGCCGAGCCAATCGTCGAAATGCTGAGCGACCGCGCGTTTTGCCAGATCGACCGATGGGGGCAACACCCCAAAGTAAAATCCTCCGGAAAGCTGTCCCCACAGACTGGTTGGGTCTTGGTGAAGCGATGCGGTGACACTTTCTGCCGCAAGCCGCCGGTCCTCTCGCGCGGGCCTTCCCCCGAGACCGGCAAACGCCATATACAGAGAAGCGCGCAGACCGAGCACGTCGGCGTTGCTCATCACGCGTTGTTGAAGACGCGCGGGCCGGAGCTCAAACCGAGCCGTTTTCACGCCGGAGTAGGGGTTATCCAGGCCCCTTCCCAGATGCCCCGCGATAGTTCTCTTGAAAGTCTCCCCATATAGATCCGGAAAGATGCGGCTATAGGCCGCTTTGGGTTCCTCGCCTCGAGAGAGCGCCGCTTGGAATTTTTCGAAATCGGCGGGGCGATCGTCTGTCAGGTATCGGACGGTTGCCCAGGCGGTCAGGTACAAGCGGTTTCGCACCCCTCGGGGATCGGACGGCGACAAAGGCGACCATCCGCAGAGATAAACGCCCTGCGCCCGTGCCTGGGGGGATAACGCCGGGTCCCTCCAAGCCCATAATTCGTCGATAGACACCAGCGCGTAGGCTGGCGCTCCATTCATCCACTCTGGGGGCCGGCCGATGTAGGCCTTTCCCGACGGGGCAACCGCCGCGCTCTCGAGATATGTTGCAATTCCCTCCGCAAACCAGCGGGGCTGCCGATCCTCGGAGATGAATTGGTCGGTGAGGGCATGGCCCAGCTCGTGCGCTATCGGATATATCGAAAATGGGTTGTATAGCGGATCGGGCACTTCGCTTGTTGGTCCTAAAGTCGAAGCGCGTTCGCGGGTGTCCCCCAGCACGATGACCGGCTCGAACCAGCTACGGGAAGCGAATGCTCCGGACGCAGCAGCATTATAGTGCTGGAACTCCCAGTATGGCATGGCGATGATCCGGATCTTGGGGCCCGCAGGCGGACTGCGGCCGAACGCGAGCACAATCATTATTTCTCGAGCGGTTTCTACTTCCTGTGCCAATTCTTCGGCATGGTCCAGACCCAGATCGGTTTCGACCACGAAGTGTTCTGTCGCAACCTCGCGCCAGTCCGCGCCGACACCCCGGGGCTAAGTGAACCTCGATTGCGCAACACAGCTCAGCGAGAGTGCTGCGCCGCACACCATGACAAGCTTTTTCAGAACGCGCCGGTCCGCCACGATTCAGAGCGAGTATACAGCTCGGCAGCTTCACCGTCAAAAGCAACCGGGGGATGAAAGCCGCTTTAATAAAGCGAGATCAGGCCGCCGAGTAGCTCCCGCGTCTCCGGATCCGAGCTCTCTTCGAGCAGCCGAGTGGCCGGTCCATTCGGTGGTGGCGTCCCTTCATGGATGGTGCGCCGCATCCAGGTTGGGATGTACATGAGTAACAGCACCCTGCGGACGCTGCCATCCGGCAAATTCGGCTTTGCGCGATGCCAGATGGCGCTGTGCGTGAAGACGCAGCTTCCCGCGGGCATCGTGAGAACAACCTGGTCCGGCTTTTCTTCGTAGTCGTCCCCCGGCTGATTTAGCGCTTAGAGCGAGGTCCGGGACGGCCCCGCCGCCAGGCTTGGGGACTTACGCCGGTACGCTGCTTGAACTGCCGGCTGAAGAAGTAGACACTGCTATAGCCCAACAAATCCGCAATTTCGTTCACTCGGTGATCGGTGGAGCGCAAGAGCTCCGCAGCCTGCTGCAGGCGGACGCGCACGCAATACTCGCGAGGACTCATTCCGATGCTCTGTTTGAACAAACGGGTGAAGTGGTCCGGTGAATAGCCGAAGCGCCGAGCGAGGCCGGCGACGCTCCACGGGCGCGATGGTTCCGATACGATTCGCGCACAGAGTTCATCG
>DASXTY010000612.1:0-15653 GCA_036505155.1 Polyangiaceae bacterium
AATTGCCCGAGATGCTCGCGGTGTCCCCACCATCGTGGGCAGCGGGGCCGGCGTGCTCACCGAAAGAGGAGAGGTCAGCGGCGAACCGGCTGCTGCTGGGATAACCTGGCAGGGGGGCTCGTCGGAGGTGATTGCCGTGAACCCCGCGGGCGGCGACATCGGGGAGCCGCTGGCCGCGGCGCTCCGAGGCTTGGGTTCCGACATGAGCGCGGCTTTCGTGTTGGCGAAGGCGGACCGCTTCGGCCCTGACACTCTGGAACCGATGCGCGAGCTCCCCGGTGGGCAAAACATCGCGGGCGGCGGGACGGTGGGAAGCCTGGATTCGTTTGCAGTCGACGCAAGCGGGCGCGTTGTCTCAGGGGCGGCGGTGGCGCTCTTAGTGCGCGGTCTTCCGCGGCCGATCATTCGTTCTTCCCCGGGCTGTCGCCTGCTCATGCCGCTTCGGCGCATCACCGCCATTCGCGGCGCAATGGTGACGGGCATTGGGGGCGAACCGGCGCTGGAAGTGCTGAGCAGCGCAGCACAGGATTTGGTCGGTCAGCCGCTGGTGCTGGCGGTCTTGGCCGCCGGGGACGCATCGGAAGGACAGCGTGCAAACCTCTTGGTCCGCGCGGTGCAGGGCGTTGACCCGGTCTCCGGCGGTTTGCTGATCTCGAGCGAAGTGCGGGTGGGGATGCTCATCGCGTTTGCCATTCGCGATTCGGCGGCGGCCCGAGCGGATTTGGAAACCGTGGTCCGCGAGCTGGAGCGTGAGATTGCCGGCGCGCTTCCGCGCTTCGGGGTGTATTTCAACTGTGCCGGACGCGGTACGTCTCTGCACGGAACTCGCGACGTAGACATTCGTATTCTTCGCTCGCGCTTGGGGTCCGTCCCCTTGGCTGGAATGTTTTCTGCCTTCGAAATCGCTCCCTACCAGGGCGCGCCCGCTCTGGAGCTTTACACCGGCGTGTTGTCCCTATTTACTGCGCCGAGCTGAAGCTCCCGGAGTGAAACATGGCTGCTCCTATCGCGCTGCGCGTTCCGCGCTACACCCGCATTGCAAACGCTGACGCCGCCCTAGCGGCTCTAGTGATCGGCGTCGTGGGGCTGATGGTGGTGCCGCTGCCCACCTGGTTGCTCGACTTGTTGTTGGCTTCCAATCTCGCGGTGTCGGTCACCATCCTGCTGGTATCGTTGTACGTGAGCGACGCGCTCAAGATTGCCGCCTTCCCCAGCTTGCTCTTGATCACGACGCTGGTGCGCTTGTCGCTCAACGTTTCCGCGACTCGGCTCATCCTGCTTCAGGCTAACGCAGGCGAGGTGATTCGCGCTTTCGGTCAGTTCGTAGTGCGAGGTAACTACGTGGTGGGCGCCATCATCTTTCTGATTTTGGCCATCATCCAGTTCGTGGTCATTGCTAAGGGCAGCGAGCGGGTCGCGGAAGTGGGGGCTCGGTTTGCCCTGGATGCCATGCCGGGCAAACAAATGGCCATCGACGCGGAGCTGCGTTCGGGGTCCATCGACGGGGCCGAGGCCAAGCGTCGCCGCGGCAGCTTGGCCCGAGAAAGCCAATTTTACGGGGCCATGGACGGCGCGATGAAATTCGTCAAAGGCGATGTCATCGCGTCTTCGTTGATCATCGTGGTCAACATTGTGGGCGGCCTCATCATCGGGGTGGGCCAAAAACACATGGCCGCGGTGGAAGCGCTCAAGCGTTACGGACTGCTCACCATCGGCGAGGGTCTGGTGAATCAAATCCCGGCGCTGGTGATCGCGACCGCCGCCGGCATGTTGGTTACGCGAGTCTCCAGTGAAGAGGCAGGTACGGCTCTGGGGGTCGAGCTTTCGTCGCAGATCTTCGGTCAGCCCCGCGCCCTGAGGGTCGCCGGTGTGTTCGTGCTGCTGCTCGCGGCGATTCCGGGACTGCCGGGGCTGCCATTTCTGGTGATTGGCGTCCTGTTGCTGTTGGCTTCGCGCTCGCGTTCCCAAGCGATTCGCGTGCACGACGACGTCATGGGAAAGGAGCCGATTCTGCCGTCCATCGCCGGCGAGCGCGGTCCTCGCTTCGTACCGCTGGTAATTCCATGGGCGTTGGATGTGAGCGCGGACCTCACGGCGTTGCTCGAAGACGACCTCCGGGGCGGCGACGTGCGCCGACTGGGTGTGCGCTCCGCCACCACGGCGCTGCGAGAAGGACTGTTTCGGGACCTCGGGGTTCCGCTGCCTCCTTGTCGGCTCCGCGTGGCCCCCGAATTGCCACAAAGGCACGCCGTTTTGTCGATTTACGAGATCCCGGCGCGGATCATCCCGATCCCGGTTGGGGTGGACCAGAAAGACCTCGCAGAACACGTAGCCGATACCCTCCGTCCCCTTCTCTTCGATCGCGCTTCTGATTTCATCGGCATTGCGGAAGCGCAGGCTTTGCTGGATGAGCTCGAGCAGCGGGCGCCAGCAACGGTGCGCCAAGTGGTTCCCAAACCACTTTCCGTCACGCTGTTGACCGACATCATGCGCCGGCTGGTGGAGGAGGGTGTGAGCGTGCGTGACCTCAAAGGCATTCTCGAATCCTTGGCGCAGGTTGCCGGCACCGATAAAGATCCCTTGAATCTGGCCGAGTTCGTGCGCTCGCAAATGCGCCGATCCATCACCCACGAGCTCACCGCCGGCGCCAGTGAGCTCGGGGTGTATCTCTTGGACCCGCTGATTGAAGAAACGGTGCGCGGTGCCATCACGCGCACGGCAGCGGGCAGCTTTCTCACTCTAGCGCCCGCCGCAGCTCGGGATATCGTTGCGGGGCTCCGCCGGGCGCTTTCCGCCGGCGACCCCATGGCGGGCGCTCCCGTTCTGCTCACGCAGCCCGACATTCGGCGCTTCGTGAAAAAGCTAATCGAAACCGACCTTCCCGAAACGCGTGTGATTTCTTATGCCGAATTATTGCCGGAAATCTCGATCAAGCCGCTCGGGAAAGCTTCGCTTACGGCTTTGTGAACGCCGGCTGCCGCCGCGATCTGCATCGCTGCCCGAGTCAGCTGGGGTCGCTTCGGGCCACCCCTGTCCGGCGCCGAGCGTGTTAACCTTGCGCCATGGCCGAAGAGTCCAGCAGGCCGCCGCGGCCGTCCGGTGCACCGCGCACCTTGAACGCGAGCGATCGCCCCGACCTCAGCCAGAAGATACTGCAACGGATCAAGGCGCCACACCGCCCGGTCTTGGTGGTCCTCTCGGGTCACGAAGTGGGCGCGCGGGTGTTCGTGGATCGGAACCTACTCATCGGACGCGATCCGAGCGCGGACCTCAAGATCAACGACTCGCTGGTCTCCTGGCACCACGCTCGGATAGAGGACCGCGGTGACAGCTGGACCCTGATTGATTTGAACAGTACCAACGGCACCAGCGTTAACGGACAAATCAAACCCGAATTTCAACTCAGCCCCAATGACCGGATCGTATTCGGCACCACCATCATTTCCTTCGAGGTTCAGGACGGCTTGGCGCAAGCCTATAACGAAACCGTGGAGCATCTGCTCAACACGGACGACCTCTCCGGGTTGTACGTCCGCCGTAAATTCGATGCCGAGCTCAGGGCGCTGATCGACGCCGCGCGAGTTAACCGCGATTCGGTTGCGCTATTGGTGATGGATCTCGACGGGGTAAAGCGGATCAACGACACCCACGGGCACCTTTTCGGCGCTTACGTAATTGGCGAGGCCGGCCGCTTGATCGGTAGCGTTATCACCGGTCGGGGCATCGGGTCACGATTTGGCGGCGACGAATATCTGGCTGCACTGCCCCGGTTGGATACAACCGAAGCCGCGGCTGTCGGCGAAGAAATTCGGCAAGCCGTCGCTTCCCATCGGTTCGAAAAGGACGGGATTGAGCTAAAGCCCGGGATCTCCATCGGAGTCGCCGGGTTTCCCGAACACGCCGACTCTCCCGAGGGGCTGTTCCAGCGCGCCGACGAAGCGCTGTATCGCGCCAAGCAGTCCGGAAAGAATCAAGTGTGCCTGTGTGAAGCCTGAGGGGCGAGCATTAAGGGGCAGGCATTGCCCCGCGCGCCCGAGCGCGGTGCTCGGTCGGGCTCAGTCCAAACTGGCTTTTGAACTGGCGCGAGAAGTGAAAAGGACTGGCAAACCCCAAGGCGCCGGCGACATCGGCCACCGTGGAGGAGCCGGTCTCCAGCATGCGCGCGGATTCCTCGAGCCGAGTCCGCCGGATGACCTGGCTCACCGTGCGGCCGGTTTGCTCGCGGAACAAATGAGCGAACCGTGAGGAGGAAAGGTGAGCGCGCCGAGCCAGTTCTCCCACCGACGTCGTGCGGTTTGGCCGGGCGGCGATCCATTCCATGGCGGCGCGAATGCGTGGATCGGTGGGATGCCCCTCTTCGGTCTTTAGGTTTTGACACACGTGCAGCAAGATCCGCTCGAGGGCGTTCATTGCATATTCGGTCCACCAGATTCCCCCCAGTCGCGCGCAGCGATGCAACTCACCGAAGGTGCGAACCAGGTGTGCGTGCGTGGGGGCATGCTCGACCATGATCTGAGACAAGCCGGGGATCGCCGTGGGTGGAAGCAGCTTCAACCAGGACAACCAGTTCTGTCTGGCAATAAAGTGACTCCAGTGGATCTTCCAGTGCTCGCCCACTAACGGACCATATTCTTGTGCCGTGTGGGGAGCATAAAGACTGACGCTGCCGGTCGGGGCATAGACCACCTCGTCGGACGGCGAGCGGAAGAAACCGCGACCCTCGAGGCCGTAGAACAAGAGCCACGTATCACAGCCGCGAGTTCTCACCGTAAGGTGCTGCCCTTTGGCCATGCCGCTCAAAAGAGCTCCCTGCTCGACAGGAGCTTCCAGCGTCTTACGCGGCGGAAGTCGCCCCGGATCCAGGGCCTGGCGATGGAACGATTCGGATGCCATGACCGATGCTCGCACGGCCACCGGAAGATAACAGCTGAAATCGGCATGTAGGGATCTATCCCACGTAGTCTACCCGTGCGGAATAGCCGGTAAAATAGCTGTCCAGCTCCCCTCGGCAGCACGGGACGGCGAAGTTCGTAGCAGATTCAGTCATGCAATTCAGCCGATCGAGACATTGTCGATCGACATCGGATGGCGTTTACTAGCTTTGGGAGGTCAACCGATGCAAAACCTTCTTCTTCACACCATCACGTGGTGCTCCGCGTGGCTGATGTTTGCCTGTTCATCCAGCGGGGCGGTGCAGGACAGAGGTGGAGTTGCTGGAAATACCGGCTCGGGAGGGTCGCCCGCAGCCTCAGGTGGCGCTTCGGCCGGAGGCGGCACCCCTGCGGTGGCGGATGCCGGCAATGCCGGAGGCAGCAGCGCGGGAGGCTCGAACCCGACGGGGAGCGGCGGCAGCGTCAACTCCGGAACCGGGGGATCCATTCAGCTCACGATGGATGGGAGCATCACGCTGGGAGGAGGCGAAACGGTATGTGATGGCATCGATAACGACAGCAACGGGATCATCGATGACGTCGACCTCGGACAGGACGGAATCTGTGACTGCTTGAGGATTGCGACCTTGGGCAGGTTGGATACCTGGGAAGCTAAGGGGCATGCGGCCACACTTCTGACGACCTGGCTTGATAAACGAAGCAGCACCAGCGCAGTGCACCTCGGCGACGCGATTCTCACTCGCGCGCTCTTGGATCAGTACCAGATCGTCGTCGCGATGAATGTCGCGACCAGCGGAACCACAGGGGGCACTCCCGTGGTCATGCATACTTACCAGCCCGACGAGGTCACGGCCATGGCGGACTGGATAAACGCAGGTGGCGGTCTCATGGTCACCAGTGGCTATGGCAGCGGGAGCGAAAACGCAAATATTAATGGCGTCTTACAACCCTTCAACATGGCTTACGGCAGAGGGGCGGTCTGGAACGTGGATGTCTCGGACTGGACGCCTCATCCGGTAACGGACGGCATTTCTTTAATCCGGGCATGGAATAGTTACGAAATCACTGGCACGGGAGGGATCTCGCTGGCGCGACACCCAATGAAGCTTTGGGACGTCATGAGGGCTCAGGAAGCGGGCGCCGGCCACATCGTCATGTGGGGTGATGAGTGGATCACCTACGATAGCGAATGGGCGAACCTCACACAATATCAAGTTGAGCGGCTCTGGCAAAACATCTTCAAGTGGCTTTCGCCGCCAACCCAGTGCCAGGTCGTGATTCCGCCCCAGATTCTATAACGCGCTCTTCTCTCGCGAAAACCAGGCCGCCGCAGCCACAATATGGGGCCGGGCACCCGGCGGCTCGGGCGGGCGGCCAAGTGCTGTTTCTTGGAGCAGGCGCCCTGTGCTAGCGTGGCCGTCGTTTCAGGACCGTGCCCGTTTTCCGCTCCGGGTCCGGTCGCGCCGTTCATACGTGGTCCCGGACAGCAAATACCACCAAGTTCTTCCGCGCTCGTTTTTTTTGTTGCCGCCTGATTTGGATCATCCCCCCGCCGCTCTAGGTCTGTCTCCACTGCCGGAGGAGCTCGGATGAGGGTGTTGCTCATCGCACTGGCGGTACTTTGCGTTGCCGCCGCCGCCGCGCTGGGTTGGGTGGTGCTTCGCGGCCGGCTCCGTGGACGCTCCGCGAGATTGACCACAGATCGGGCCCGAGCGGAGGTGGACGCGCTGATCCAAGCGGCAGAGTTCCCGGTCACACTCGGCGATGTCGTAGTGTTGGAAGACGACAGGCTAAAGCTCCGAGGAGCCTGGTTGCTTTTGCAGCAGGGCTCGGTGGTTGCAGCCATTTGGCATTCTGAACACGGGCCAGTGATCACTTTTCGGAGGAGCACCGGGATTTTCCGGACTGAGGCGGTCGAAATCCGACTTCCCAACGACCCGCCCGCGGTGTTGGAGCTTGATGACGAGCTCTACGCGCGTTACGACCAAATGCGCGTTAAAGTGTTACCGGTCGGGCACCCCGATGGCAAAGTGCGCTCCCGGGGCTTGTTCGTGGAGTACACCAATGTGGGGCGGCGGTCGTTTTTTGCGCTGAGCGATGGAAAGCTGACGCTGGCCTGGAAGGTGCGTCGGGTGCAGCCTTCCGCGGTGGTTCGAACCAGTACCGTGCCCCCGAAGCCGGCGCGATCCTAACGACAAATGTGGAAAAGCGTGATATCTATAAGCGACGGGTGGTCAAGCCGTTCCACCAACTAGGGCTAATAGGTTTTCTGGCGCTGGGGACGGCGTGTGCGGGCAGGGCCTCGACCAGCCTACTCGCTCGGCCTGCCACGGTGAGCGCGCGCTCGTCGGGGGTTACGCAAGGTGCGCATTTCGATCTGGATCGCGCGCTACCGCTCGATCCCCAAATTCGTCGTGCGTCGCTGGACAACGGGCTCACTTATTACGTCCAGGCGCACCGAAAACCCCAGCAGCGCGCTCAGCTTTGGCTGGCGGTCAACGTGGGCTCGGTCATGGAAGACGAAGACCAACGGGGACTCGCCCACTTCGTTGAGCACATGGCCTTCAACGGCACTCAGCACTTCGAGAAAATGGCGATCGTCAATTATCTCGAAAGCATTGGCATGCAGTTTGGCGCGGACGTCAACGCCTACACGTCCTTTGACGAAACCGTATATGAGTTGCAAGTTCCCACCGACGATCCGGGCGCACTGGATAAGGGATTCGACATTCTTCGCGACTGGGCTGGCGCCCTTTCGTTCGAGCCCCTGGAAGTGGAGAAGGAGCGTGGCGTGGTGCTCGAGGAGTGGCGCCTGGGACGCGATGCGTGGACGCGCATCCTGGATAAGCAATACCCGGTTCTCTTCACTGGCTCACGGTACGCAGAGCGGCTGCCCATCGGCCGGCCGGAGATCATCAAAGGAGCGCCACGTGAAGCACTGGTGCGCTTCTATCGGGATTGGTATCGCCCCGACCTTATGGCGGTGGTGGCGGTGGGCGATTTTCAAGCCGACGATGTAGAGAAAAAAATCCAAGCGCGCTTTTCGAATCTACTCCGACCAAAAGAAGAGCGGCCGCGGCGGGCAGTGGACGTACCCCCCCATCCGAAGACTCTGGTCAGCGTCGAGACCGACCCCGAAATGCCGACAACCTCGCTGGATGTCTACAACAAGATGCCGCATCGGGGGGTAAGCACGGGTGGTGATTATCGGCGCTTCGTGGGTGAGCAGCTGTACCACTCGATGTTGAACGCCCGCCTGCAGGAGCTGGGGCATCGGCCGGATTCGCCGTTTTTATATGCCTACTCGCACACCGGCAACACGGTTCGGTCGACCGACGCGTTCGTGCGCAGCGCAATGGTCAAAGAAGGCCAAACTGAACGCGCCCTGACGGTGCTGTTCGAAGAGGTTCTGCGAGTGGAACAGCATGGATTCACGGCGAGCGAACTGGATCGCGCCAAAAAGGACGTGCTTCGCTCGTACCAACAAGCCGTTCTCGAGGCAGACACTCGAGACAGCCGGGACATTGCAGCCGAAGCAGTCCGCAATTTCCTCGAGGCCGAGGCCATGCCAGGGCGCTCGACCGAGCTCGCTCTGGTGGATAGGTTTCTGCCCACCTTCACACTCCAGGAGCTCAATGGGCTGGCCCGTCACTGGGGCGGAGAGGACAGCCGCGTGATCTTGGCCAGCGGTCCGGCCAAGGTAAACGTCCCGAGTCGCGACGCTCTACTCGCTTTGGTGCGGTCCACGGGCTCTCGCCAAGTCGCGCCTTATGTGGACGTGCGGACCGAGCCCTTGATGACAGCGATCCCGAAGTCGGGCCGACTCGTAACGACGCGCACCTTCGCGGACTTAGGGATCACCGAGTGGAAGCTTTCGAACGGCGCGCGCGTCGTGCTCAAACCCACTGACTTTAAGAACGATGAAGTGCTTCTCGAAGCAATTTCGCCCGGGGGGACCTCGCTGGTGTCGGATTCGGACTTCGATTCGGCGCGGTTCGTTTCCCAGCTTGCAGGCCAAAGCGGGATCGGTAACTTCGATCTGGTGGCGCTGCGCAAGGCGCTTGCGGGTAAGGTGGTGGAGGCAAGCATGGGGCTCGGCGAGCTTGAAGAGAGCTTTAGCGGGAGCGCCTCAAGCGAGGACCTCACTACGCTTTTTCAGCTGACATACCTAGGCTTTACGGCCCTTCGCAGAGACCCGGTCGCTTTCCAGACCTGGCGCGCCACCGAAACCGAGTTGGTCCGTAACCGCCGGCTCGATCCGGAAACCGCATTTTTCGAGGATATGGCGAGCCTCCTTTCCAGCCAACACAAGCGGCGCATGCCGGTTACGCTCGAGGTGGTCGAGCGCGCAGAGCTCGAGAAGATGCTCGCCATCTATCAGCAACGTTTCAAAGAAGCTGGTGACTTCACCTTCATCCTGGTGGGGAATCTGAATCTGGAAAAGACCCGCGCGTTGGCCGAGACCTATCTCGCGAGCCTTCCGACGACGGGGCGCGTCGAGCGTTGGCACGATGTCGGCGTCAAAATGCCCCCTGGCGTACAGAAGAAGACCGTGTTCGGGGGAACGGAACCGAAGAGTTTCGTGTATCTCACCTTTCACGGTTCTCAAAAGTGGTCGCGCGACGCCGAAAACGATATGGACATGCTTTCTCGCGTGCTCGACATTCGGCTTCGCGAGGTTCTGCGCGAGGACATGAGCGGGGTTTACGCCTGGATGGTGGATGGGGAGGTCAGCCGAAGGCCCCGCGAAGAGCGCACCTTCACCATCTTCTTTGGATGCGCGCCCGAAAATGTAGAAAAGCTAGTCCAGGCCACATTTGACGAGATTACCGCTATTCAGAAACACGGCATCGGTGGCGAGTACATCGGCAAGGTGAAAGCGGCTCGCATCCGCGAACGACAGCTCGACCTCCGGGACAACCGATTTTGGATCAACGAGCTCGAAAATGCCTATCGGTATTCCGATGACCCACATGTCATCTTGGAGTTTGAATCCCTGCTTGCCAAGGTAACCTCGGAGCGCGTCCGCGCCGCGGCTCAGAAGTATTTAGCTTCGAACCAATACGTATTGGGCGTGCTCCGGCCTAAGATCCCGGAAAAAAGTAAGTGAAAGGTTGTTAGGGGTCATCGAGGCATGCACTTCGCGACGCGCTGCTCGCCCGAACTGCACCGGGCCTAGCCCTACACAGAGACCTTCCCCTTATTTTGCCAATAAAGTACTTGGCATACCAAGTATATTTTTCGCGTGGGACCCCCCAGGCTCTTTCGACCACACGACAAGCCGTGGAAGTGTACCCAAAGCTAATTTTCCAGTAGGCGGGACAGGTCTCGAACCTGCGACTTCCGGCTTGTAAGGACGGACATCGGCGCCCAATCCAGCATAGAAACAGGTGAATTCGTTTCTCAGACTAATGGTGCGAAACCCCCAGAAACCGCAAGAAACGAAACCATGGTGCGAAACTCTTGGGGCGAAACCTCCCCGCCCCTTCTCGACGCTCAATTGGCGGACGTTCTGCTTGGTGTAGCGCTTCGGGGACTAGCTGAGCGGGCGGCGATCAGGCTCAGGACCGAGCCGGAGCCGTCGTAGCAGGCGCCGACCGTCTTCTGTCGACGCACTGCCGGTAGCTGCCCCTTTCGCGCGCCTCGGGGCTGGCCGGGTTTCACCAATGGGCGGGCGTCCACCCGTTGCCGCATCACCTTACTGCCGAACGGCCACGACGTCGTAGGTGCTGACGCACGCATTCGTGGACCCAATGATCGTCTTGGTCAGAATCCCCTCAAAGCGCGAACCGTCGCTTGTGCGCTGATGCGTGACCGCCGTTATCTGTCTCTCTCCAGTCGCCGGATCGCCGCAGTCGATACTGCGGGCAAGCGTACAGTTGCCCTCCGTCCAGTATTCGGAAACTACTATGCAATCGGAGGCCACCCCGAGCTTGCTATTGCCGAGCGTCGCGAGCTGGTCGGGCTCCGGTCCGCATTGCCCGTTGGCATGCTCGACATAAGTAATGAGGTAAGTGCCGTTTCGATCCGATGTTTCGCACTGAAGCTGCCCGTCGCCAGAGCCGCCGCTGCATCCGTGCAATCCAAAGAGAAAAAAAACGAACTCAGGAGAGATTCGGCGCATAGTTTACTCGGGAGACCTCCGCAGCATAGTACGGCCAATGTGGCGCACTGTTAAGAGTCGCATCGAGGGCGGCTTGCTCTTGTTGCAGGTGGCCTCATCGCAGTGGGAGCGACGCTGTCACCCCTGGAATCGGTGTAGGTGGCGCGCAGAGCAGCCAGGGGGAAGTGTCGGCGCAGGGGCAGGCGGTCGTACGTGACACCAGTCCCCCGGGAGTAGACGGCTCTGAGCACTTGCTCGTCCCGCAACGAGTAGGCTTATATAGATCGCCCCCGCGCCGCTACGACACGGCCGAGGGCGATGGGGGGATGGGGTCGAACGTGACGACCAAGCGGAAGAGTAGCACTAAGAACATACCGGAAGAACCTGATGAATTACGGGTCTGGCGCGAAATCGCGAGACAGCGGGACTCGCTCGTTCAGCAGGCGACGGCCAAGTATGAAAGACGAAGCTACCACTTCCATGGCGGCACCGATGAAGGGTCGAACGAGACGGAGATCATGGCCCGCTCAGCAAGAGAGGACCTGCAAGCTCTCGACAAAGCTATTAGAAAACGACCGCAGAAAAGCGTCATTCCGCATAAGCTTGCGGGAGCCGACCAAAATCGTCGCTTGTACCACGCCCAAAAAAGCGTCCACCGATATCTTACTGCAAAGAAAAAGAAGGCTTCGAATGAGCGCGAGCTTGGATGGTTCGCTTTTATGTCGTTGTTCGTCGTAGCAGCCGATAAAAACAGCTCGATCAATCTTAGGAAGCTGGAAAAAACCGCCCGCAAGAGGCAGTTGGAAAAAGGTCACTCGCGGGCTCTGGCTGAGGTCGCGCGCCTAATCGTTGCCGAGGTAGCAGGCGTAACACCCGACATTCGCGCCATGCGCAGGTGAGCCAAAATGGGCCCACTTGGCCCCGTGACGAGGGGGCGGCACCCGGCGCATTGTGCGCGGCATGCCCACGATGATTCCGGAACGCCCGACTCTTCTACGGCTCGCGGCCGCGGCGGATGCTGACCCGCGGACCATTCTTCGGCGACTTCGCGGAGCGAGAGTTCGCGGGCGCGCCGGCGAGCGCGTTGATCGGGCTCTTCGGGAGGCCGGCCTGCTTTCGGAACGCACCGCACGGTGCATCGGGGTTGGCCGACTTTTATCCCAGAAACCTCGGGCATTGCCTTGAATTCGGATCCGCGGATCCGCACGGACCCGAACGCGGTTCTCGGCACCTGGGCCGATGCGGCGCTGGCGTTTTTCCGCGAGCGGCTTTTTTCGAACGGCGATTTGGAGCCGGCGATTGTCGTTCTGCGTCGGCACGGGCGGGAAGTTGGCGGCTTCGTGCGCCGAAGGTTCCGCGACGCCAAGCATCCTGTGAATGAAATTTTCATTGATCCGGATTTTCTCCGGACGGCCAAGGCCTCTGAAGTGGGGAAAGTTGTTTGCCATCAGCTCATTCACGCCGAACTGGCCTCACAGGGGCGTGACGGCTCGCGAGGAAGGCACACTTCCGCCTTTGTCCACCTCGCGAGGGAAGTCGGATTGGACGTTAAAATTCACGACGAAAAAATTATTGCCGAGTCGGTAATCGCAGGCTCGCCCCTTGAGCGAGCCGTTGCGGCGCTCCAGGCGAAGCCGCCAATTGTCGGCGCATTTACACGGCGAAAACCCTGTCGGAAATGTTTTCTAATTTGCCCCGAGTGCGCGTGGAAAATTCCCGCCGCGCGGGGCGCGAGAGCTTGGTGCGAGGGGCGAAAGCCAGATTTGTGGCACAAAATCGTCAAAATGGCGCCGTTTATTGAGCAAAACGGCGGCGTGAGAGCGCAGTGACCGCACCGTTGCTGATCAGCTCGAGCAACGGCGAGCAGCTGCTCGGGTGCTCATGGCGCTGGCTTCGCGACCATTCCGCTGAGCTCAGGCTGACCGTCATGCAGGTCGGCGGCAAGAGATTCGTCGACGCCTCGGCGGCTCTCGATGCCATCAATCGGCACGCCGCGGTCAGCACGCCGGTGGTCGCTGAGGCGGATGAGCTGGCCGCGCTGCGTGCGCGCCTGGGTAAGCGGGGACGCGTCGCGTGACCACTGTGCTGTCGCCCAACGGTAGGGCAGCGCTTGCCTATGCTGAGCGTGGCATTGCCGTGTTTCCGGTCTGTCCGGCCACCAAGATTCCCTACGCCCGCAGCCACGGCGAATTGGACGGAACTGTTGACCCTACCCTTATCGAGCAATGCTGGAGGAAACGCCCAGACCCCGGTATCGGTGCCGCGCTGCGCTTCACCGCGTATTTTGTGCTCGATATAGACGCGCGCGCTTTTGGCGACGAGTGGCTCGGCGCGCTTGAGCTCGAGCACGGCAAGCTGCCGGAGACCGCCACCGCAATCTCCGGGTCCGGCTGCCCAAGTATGCACCTCTGGTTTCGAAGGACACCGGAGCTCGAGGGGATCACCTGCACGAAACTTTGCCCGGGCGTTGACGTCAAGGGCTTGCGCTACGGCTTCGTGCTGTTACCGCCCAGCCGACACCCCAGCGGGAAAAACTACACGTGGGAGGCGAGCAGCCGCATTGATGCGGTGCCGATCGCAGACCCGCCGGCGTGGCTGGTGAACGCGATTCGGCGAAAGGCAACACGGCGCTTCGTAGACCACCAGCATCCGAATGCTGTTGACCCCGAAAGCTTCTATCTCGGACGACTTTTCAAGAAAGCCAACCTGCTTATTCGACAAGTTCGGCATGGCGTTTTTTCGGTGCGCTGTCCGAATGAGGACGCGCATTCGCAGAAGAGCGGCGCGGCGTCGACGGTTCTCTTCGCCCCCAAAAAACCCGGTGGACGGGCACGTTTTACTGCTCGCACACGAGCGGTTGCGCCGAGGTGTTCAGGTGAAGAAGCGCAGCGTAACCGAGCTTTTTGATCCGGAGATCGTGGCTGAGGTAGACGAGGCGTTTCCCAGTGTCGCAACCATCGGGATGGCACTGACGGATCTGGGAAATGCAGAGCGCTTGGTCTCTCGGTTTCGAGACCGGATTCGATACTGTCCGCCGCGCCGCAAGTGGATTGTGTGGGGCAAGCAGCGGTGGCGCTGGGATGAAACCGGCATCATCGAGCGTCTTGCAAAAAGGACGATTCGGGCCGGCTACGCGGAAGCGGAGCATGCTCGCAGTGAAGAACAGGCGAAAGCAATCGCAAAGCACTTCACGAAGAGCGAAGACGTCGCGCGCATCGCTGCCATGATCAAACACGCCTCTACTGAAGAGGGAATCCCGGTCATGCCGGACGAGCTTGACGCTGACCCCTGGCTCTTGAATTGTGCGAACGGGACAATTGAGCTCCAGACCGGGAAGCTACGCGAGCACCGCAAATCGGATCTAATTACCAGACTTGTCGGTGTTAACTTTGACCCAAGCGCGCGCCATGAACTTTGGGAAAAGTTTCTAGATGAGGCAACAGGTGGCGATGCCGAGCTCAGGGCGTTTCTACAGCGGATGGCGGGGTACTGCGCCACCGGCTGCACGTCAGAAAAACATTTTTTCTTCGTTTACTCAAAAAAGCCAGACACAGGAAAGAGCACGTTCGCGGACGCCCTCCGCGCGAGTCTTGGTGACTATGCTGCGGACGCGGACTTTGACACTTGGTTAGAGCAGTCGCACACCGGAGGGAATCGGGGTGACGTGGCCCGGCTCGCAGGTGCTCGTTTGGTCATCTCGGTCGAAGTCCGCAAGCGCGCCAAATTCGACGCGCACCTGGTCAAGGCCATTACGGGCGGCGACCCGATCACGTGTGCTGCGAAGTACGAATCAGAGTTCACGTACCGCCCGGCCTTCAAGATCCTGCTCGCCGCCAACGCAGCCCCGGTCATCCACGACGACGACCGCCCGCTTTTCGAGCGGTGCCTCCGGGTGCCATTCGACGTGCAGATTCCGGCAGCACGCAAAAACAAGGCGGTCAAAGAGAGGCTTTCCGACCAAGCCGATGCGGGTCCCGCGATCCTGGCGTGGATCGTCCAGGGTGCCCTCGAGTGGCAGAAACAGGCCCTCGGTGTTCCCGCTGCCGTTAGGCGCTCAAGCGAAGCCTACCAGTCGGAAATGAACACCTTCAGCCAATTCCTGCTCGATGTCTGTAAGTTCGAGGGCCGAGCCTGCGTCGCAAAAAAGGAGTTCCGGGAAGCTTATGAGGCCTGGTGCAAGGAAAATGGCGTTAAGTATCCGCTCTCGGCGCGGGACGTTATGGCGCGGCTCGGCGATCACAACGTGACCGAGGGCTCCACCGGTAAGATCCGTTTTTGGCGTGGTGTCCGACTCCGCACCGAGGACGATCCGCCGACTGACACGACTGACAAGACTGACACGTTTCCCCGAAACTTTTCTACACGAGAGAAAATAAACAAAGTTTACGGAAATGATGTCAGTTCTGTCAGTCGTGTCAGTGGTAAGGAGCCTGCCGACAGCTCCGCTGAAACTTTCCCGGAATCCAACGGCTTCCACGTAGCCCAGCCGGATAATGCCCTTCCCGGAACCGCCAGCCCGGCCCCTCCCCCTATGGCTAGCCAGGAGCTTGGCGGATGACTTCGCCGCTAGTGGTCATGTCTGCCGCCGAGCTGCGGGAGCTCATCACCGAGGCGGTTGCGGCCGCGCTTGTAGATCACGCCGCTAGCAGGCAACCCGA
>DASXTY010000613.1:0-3796 GCA_036505155.1 Polyangiaceae bacterium
GAATGCTCGCGGTCGCGAAACTTATCGGCTCCCGTTATGAAAGCCTCGATCTGTTGCGACGGATCCATACGCTTAACAGGCGGACTCAAGACGCTTTGAGAGCCGCGCTCCCTGAATACTTTGCGATGCTCGATGCCCAGAAGGCGCTCCAAGCGTCTGATTCAGCAAAAAAAGGCTCATCCAAATAGGACCGAATTGCACCCCTACATGGTCGCAATTCGGCGGTGGAGCTGGGCGCAGGATGCGCAGGCATGGCTCACCGTGATCGCCGCCTACACCCCGACCCGGTCCTTGCAATGCGCCTCGCGGCTGAGGCCGCATGCGATCCGCGGGTAGCCGCGCGTGCGATCCGTGGGGAGCGCGTACAACCGCTCACACATGTCCGCATAGCGATCGCGGCGCGCGCGCTGGGCATTCCCCTTCCGGAGCAGCCCAATCTCGAGCGCCGGAGGCGAAAAATTGCGTGATCGATGTAGCCCGACGCGCCGCGGGGACTGGAAAGATGGCTCGATGACGGTTGTCCGTATGCCGATCCGCTCGGTCGACTCTGTACCGTTCGCGCGCGGCGACCACGTTGAGATCAGCAATCGATTAATCGAGAAGCTGCACAGCGAAGCCCCGCTTGTGTTTGCGGACGGGCGCTTCTATCGATACGCACGCACGGGGATCTTTGAAGTCGTAGAAACGGCGCGCATTAGCCGCCTCGTGCAGAGTTTTGCAGGGGCGCCAGTTCTCGTGGGCGACAAAACCGCGAAGCCATTGCGGCTAAAGGCGACCGACGTTCACGGCGCAATCAAACTCGCAGCCGACCAGGTGGCAGATGTTGCCTTCTTCGAGAAGGCACCGCGCGGTGTGGTGTTCGCGGACGGCTTCGTCGAAATCACCGCGAACAAGATCATCCAGCATGAGCATGCGCCCAAAAACCGGGCGCGCTTCGCCTACCCTTTCGGATATCTGAAGGGGGCACAACCGGTTCGGCTACTCGAGTTTTTTGCCCAGGTCTTCCGCGACGACGAGGACGCAAGCCAGAAGGTCGCACTGCTTCAGG
Organism: Polyangiaceae bacterium; assembly: GCA_036505155.1. Taxonomy (GTDB): domain Bacteria; phylum Myxococcota_A; class Polyangia; order Polyangiales; family Polyangiaceae; genus DASXTY01. The sequence goes on from DASXTY010000613.1 coordinate 1,049, forward strand.
AATACCTCGGGGTGTCGCTGCTCGGGCTCGCCACCAAGTACCAGCGCGTCATTGTCATGTTGGGAGACGGCGCAAACGGCAAGGGCGTGTTCAGTTCCATCGCGGAACGATGCATGCCGCCCGGTAGCGTTTGCAGCATCCCACCCCAAGACCTGGGCCAGGAATATCGGCGCGCTCTACTTGCGGGAAAGTTGCTGAACATTGTCTCGGAGCTGCCCGAAGCCGACATTCTGGATTCAGAGAGTTGGAAAGCAATGGTCGCCGGCGACACCACGACAGGTCGCGAAATCCGCAAGGAACCATTCAGCTTCAAACCGGTAGCTGGCCACGTTTACTCGGCTAATAGATTGCCCGGCACAACCGACCAGTCGCACGGGTTTTGGCGCCGCTTGCTCGTGGTTCAGTTTAATCGGGTGTTCGCAGAACGTGAGCAAGATCCCGATCTCGCCGATCGGATCGTCCAGAGCGACCACCGGGCAGTCGTTGCTTGGGCGTTGATCGGTGCAAGCCGAGTTTTGAAAATTGGGCACTACACAGTTCCGCGGAGCTCGGCCAAAGCGCTGGACAAGTGGCGTGCACACGCAGATCAGGTTCGTGCATTCGTCGACGACTGGACGTCCCGTTTGCTGCCGGACGAGCCCTTGCACATGGGGACGCAAGCCGAGGTTCTTTACAAGGCCTATCGGACCTGGGCCCAGGAAAACGGGCACCGTCCTGTGGCTTCGAACACGTTCGGGGAGCGGATGTGCCTGCTCGGGCTCGGCTCGAAATCCGATGGGTTTGTGCGACGTCATCCAGTGCGCCTGGAGAGGACGGTGGAGCATGGCGACTGACAGACCTGACAGGCTTGACGGGCTCTTGCTCGCATCCAGACATTCCCGCGCGCGCGCGCGAATGCTTCTTTCCCGGAAAAGCCCGTCAAGTCCGTCAAGTCCGTCAAGTCGAGGGGCCGCCGTGCCGCCGTGCAGGACTCCCGCTTGCACGCGTGCGCCCACGCGCGCGTCATGGGGTAAGCGATGAGTGAGTCTGCCCTGCTCCGCCGGACATTTGCCGAAGGCGTTGCGCAGCTGGCTTTTGTGGCGAAACGCGAAGCTGCGCGACTCGCCGAAAAAGGCGCGCTCGACGCGGCGGACGCTCGCGTAAGTCGAGAGATCGCGGATGTCCTCGGGACGCTCCAGAGGTCGGGCGCCCTCGACACCGCCGTCTATGAGCTGGTGCTTCTCGAAGCGCGGGCCCGGGTTGCCGCCCACCAGGCGCTCGAAAGCGACGGGATCGCGAATTGCGGGGATTGGCGGGGTGCCAGCTACGTCGACAAGGAGGACGAATGAGCACGGGTCCCACGCTCGACGCGCTGGCGTCCGACTTCGATGCTGCGACTCGCGGCGATCTCGCTCATAAGGCGCGCAGGCTTGCTCAGGCCGTGCACGCCGCCGAAGCGGCTCAGCCCCGGCGCTCAGAGCGGCCACGATGCGGCGCCCGCACCCGGAACGGGGAGCGGTGCAAGGCGCCAGGCAATGGGCGCGGCGGCCGTTGTCGCCGTCACGGGGGAGCGTCGACCGGGGCGAGGAGCCCAGCGGGGCGGGAGCGGCAACGGGCCGGTTTCCGCAATTGGCTGGCCCGTCGAGAGGAGAAGGATGGCGGCCATGGCTGAGCCGGTCCGCGTGGTCACTCTAAGCGCCGACGAGTTTCGCGTGCTTATCTCCGAAGCGGTAGCAGGTGCGCTCGAGGCGATTGGCCCGACCGGCCAGGCACCCGCCCTTCTGGACCGAGCCGGGCTGGCGCGCGCTTTTGATGTCAGCTTGGCCACGCTTGACCGACTACGGGCCGAGGGTTGTCCCGAGCTTCGGCTTGGTGACGCGCCACGCTTCGAACTAAGCGAGGTGCTCGGCTGGCTTCGGGACCGTAGACGGTCGGCTATTCAAGCCGACGCTCATCGCTCGGAGAACGCAGCAAAACAGCTGGGGTCTTCGAGCAGTGGGTGGAGTTCTGGCACGCCAGTTCTGGCACAGGGCCAAAAACGCCGCAAAAACGGCGCTTGTGTGCTTGGCTCCAAACGGGCGCCTGTTGGCACTCGAGAGGACACATGACGAAGCAAGTTGTCCTACAGTGGATTGTGGAGGCCCTAGCGCAAGCGCTGGGAGCCGACGCCCGGGGGGCCGAGTTCCACCTGCAGAGGGCTCGCGGGATTCTTGAGCGCGCGAGCACAGAACTCCGCGTCATGGAGCTCGCGATCGCAGCGGTTGAAGCGGAAGTGCAAAAGCGAACTCAGCCGGCCAAATCAAGATGAGCTCACAACCCCTCCACCGTCGACCCGCGGCTCCGGACGCCCTGCAGTATTGCTGCGGGTCGGCACTGACTTTGAGCCTACGGGCAGTAAGCCCTCGGCGAGCAGACAAATTCGCCTGTATTCAGTGGTGCGCAGCAACCGGAGAAACAATCGCTGTTTGCGAAGCAATACCCCGCACAGTAGACACCGAAGCTGTTAGACACGCAGGTCGAATCGGTACAGCACGAGGTCACGTTGTCCGCGCAGTCGCTACCTGCAGGACGGCACGAGGCGCAGTAAGTTGGCGGCGCGCACACCTTGCTCGGCACGTTAACAAGCTTGGTGCAGCAGCCGGAGTTGCAATCCGCGCCAGTCAAGCAGTTAGAAGCGCAGGCCGTTCTCGACGGGTCGTTAACGTCGACGGTACAGGTCAAGCCGTTGCAACAGAGGTTCGCATTGTTGCACATCTGACCCGCCGTAAT
>DASXTY010000614.1:0-3546 GCA_036505155.1 Polyangiaceae bacterium
CGGCTCAAGCGCAAGTTTCAAGTGTCACCGCCGGTTCCTTACGTGGCTCCGGAGCTAGCGAACCTGAAGCCGCCTCAGATGATGAAGGTGTCAGCGGAGACATGGATCCAGTGGAGGTTGATGAAGACGATTCGACGGAAAACGGAACAAAGTGACGATTCATTGGCGCCCTCATCGGTTTCGAAGTATTAGAATAGCAAGCGTAAACATGCGCTTTGCGTTTCCTATGGTTCTCGCATTGCTCAGCTGCGGCGGCAAGGTCGCGGGGCAACAGAACCAAACTGGGTTTGGAGGCGCTCCGGCAGGATCAGGGGGCGTTGTCAACGGTGGAGGCGCGGCTATTGGCGGCACCGGCCGGGGCGGCACTGCGGGAACTGCTGCTGCCGGCGGTGTAGCTGCTTCTGGTGGAGGCGGTGCAGGAGGAGGAATGGGTGGCAGCGCAGCAACCGGCGGCGACGCCGGGGCGGCGGGCGCCGCCTGTACTCCGGCCGGCGGTGACTGCAGGATGTACCAGCATTGTTGCCCGCCTTTGCATTGCCACTACGACTATTCGTCAGGCTCAGCAAAGTGTGACACGTGTCCGTGGTTCGGTGAGACATGTACCTCGTCTAGGGAGTGCTGCGCCTTCTCATGTTCAGGCGGAGTGTGCACGTCCCTCTAAATTTGGAGTGCCGTCACAAAGAAAAAATCAGCGGAGCGCGCCCAAGCGCAAATCCTGGAACGCGCATCCGGAGGGCGCGCCGCTTTGCCGTATCCGGCCAGACCGAACCTGACCTGGCTGTCGCGAACCTCAGCGTGAGCGTCCTGCTTGAAGCGCGGAAGGAATGATGAAACAGAGAACCGAGAACACGAACTGAGAATTCAGCCGCCTGGTTCACCAAGCGTTGCAGGTTGGGCACGAGGCGCAGAACCTGACGCAAAGACAAGCAGCCGATGCGCGGTGTCGTCGCCCTTCATTTTCTGTTGCTTGTTTTCTGTTCGCTGTTCCATATTCCCAAGATGTCGGCCGGTTCCCACACGCAGCCAATGCCCTCACTTAGTTCTTCGCGCACCCTAAGGAAACGACTGGTCGAGCTCGACAAGCGCCATCTCTGGCATCCCTACACCGCGATGGATCGGTACATCCGTGAGCTTGACCCACTGGTTATCGAGCGGGCACAAGGAGCGCGACTGTACGATGTCGACGGCAGGGCCTACCTGGATGCCAACGCCTCCTGGTGGGCTTCGGTGCTCGGCCATCAGCACCCGCGCCTGGTTGGGGCACTGAACCGACAAGCGGCTCAACTCTGTCACGTTGCGCTTGCCGGAATCACACATCAGCCGGCGGTGGACTTGGCTCGGGAGTTGGTCGGCATTGCTCCGATAGGACTCGAACACGTGTTCTTCAGCGACGATGGCTCGACGGCCATCGAGACGGCGCTAAAACTAGTCTTGCAGTTTTGGAGTCAAAACGGCAGGCCCGAGCGGGTTCGTATGGTGTCTCTGGAAGGTGGGTTTCACGGCGAAACCCTGGGCGCAACCGCGCTCGGTGGGGTCGAGGTTTTCCGGCGGCCGTTTGCGGGAGCACTGATGGAATGCTTTCAGGTTCCGAGCGAGCACGACGGTCAGGAGCGCGCGTTGGCTGCTTTGGAGGAGTTGCTTCAGCGACAAGGCGATCGGATTGCTGCGCTGGTACTCGAACCGATGGTGCAGGGTGCTGCGGGGATGCGGATTTATCGCCCGGAATATCTGAGATTCGCGCGCGAGCTCACTCGACGGCATGACATATTTCTGGTTTTTGACGAGGTCTTCAGCGGATACGGTAGAACCGGGACCATGTGGGCTTCGGAGCACGCCGGGGTGAGCCCGGACCTGATGTGCATTGCCAAGGGCTTCACCGGTGGCCTCTTACCGATGGGCGCGACTCTGGTCACTCGGCGCATCTTCGAGGGTTTTTTCGGCGGTAACGGTCGCGCATTTTTTCATGGCCACACCTTCTCGGGAAACCCCTTGGGTGCGGCGGTTGCAAGCGAGGTCCTCCAGGTTTTTCGGGATGAGCAAATCCTTTTGAAGAGTCAGCCTAAGGCGGCTCGGATCGCTCATGCTTTTGCTCAGATGGCGTCCCTGCCGGGCGTGGTGGGCACACGAAGCCTCGGCATGATCGGCGCTCTCGACCTCGGCGGCAAGCAGGGATATCTCGAAAAAGCCGGCTGGCGGGTGTATGAAGAAGCGCGCCGGCGCGGCGCTTACCTGCGACCGCTCGGCAACGTCGTCTACGTGACCCCTGCGTTGAACATTTCCGACTCCGACCTGGAAGAGTTGCTCGGTATCGCCGCAGAATCGATCCGGGCTGCAGGTTGGTAGGGGTGGCACACCGCAAGCGCTACGTCTTCGTCTGCGTGAACCGCCGTCCCGACGGGACGCCGCGGGGGTCGTGTGCGGCGCGTGGCTCAGTTGAGTTACACGCAAAGCTGAAGCAGATGCTCAAGGAGCGGGGCTTGGCCGAGACGGAGGTGCGCGCCTGCACTTCGAGTTGCCTTGACACCTGCTGGGCGGGTCCGTCCATTTGCGTGGAGCCCGACCATTATTATTACGGGCGGGTGAAGCCTGACGATCTCGAAGAGATCGTGGATGCATTGGCAAACAACCGGCGCGTGGAAAGGTTGGTATTGACGCCAGAGGATTTCGTTATCCCCAAGGAGCTCCGCGCGCTGGAAGAGAAGCTAGGCAAGTGATGCATCGGCTCCATCCCCAATCAACGGCCGTCATCGTGGTAGATATTCAGGAGCGGTTGGTTCGCGCCATACCGCAGGAGCAGATGGAGCCGCTGCTCCGCGCGACCAGGATACTGCTCTCTGCCGCCCGGGTGTTAAAGTCTCCCGTTTTTTTGACGGAACAATATCCGCAGGGCCTTGGCCCAACTCATCCGGAAGTGAGCGAGCTGGTAAGCCTTGCGGAGGGAGCGCGGTTCGAAAAGCTCGAGTTTAGCGCCTGCGGCGCCTTGGGATTTTTGGCGGCTATCGAGCGGGCGGGTGCGCGCGCCGGGGTGGTAATGGGTTTAGAAGCGCATATCTGCGTTTTTCAAACGGTTCGAGATTTGGTTTCGGCCGGCGTGGAGACCTACGTGCCCATCGACGGGGTGGCGTCCCGGCGTGACGATCACAAGCGAGCGGGTCTCGAACTGTGCGCGCGAGCCGGAGCGTTTTGCACCACCAGCGAGTCGGTGCTGTTCGATTGGTTGGCCCGCGCCGGGACCGACGAATTCAAAGAGCTCGCGCCGCTGGTTCGCTGAGGTGCGCAAGGTCATGCTAAAACGTCGCGTCGGATGCGCCCTGGTCGCAGTCAGCTCGGCCTGCGCGGCCTCGCATTCTTCCGCTCCTACCGAAGCGCGAGGGACTCCCCAGCTCCAGCACAGCAGCACGGCGCACGATGCGGTGCAGTCGAGCCCACCTCCCGATTCTGGGCTTTTGGACGCCGGTGCGGAGCCCCCGCGCAGATCGGAAGGCCCGGCAGCGTGCCCAGGGGACATGAAGCTGGTCAATGGCGACTACTGCACCGAGGTGGAAC
>DASXTY010000615.1:0-3160 GCA_036505155.1 Polyangiaceae bacterium
CTCACCCTTTTGGCGTTGAGCTTGCCGAGCTGCAAAAAGAAGGACGCGGACGCGGAGACCGGCGGTTATTCGCAGGGCAACCGAGCGTTTGGCCAACCCCCCCAGGGTCAACCGGGCCAACCGGCGTACGGACAACCTCAATACGGTCAGCCTCAGCAGCAAGACGGTCAAGCGGCTCCACCGGGTCAACCGACCACGCTCCCTCCGACCGCGGGAGCGGCGCCAACGCAAGCCCCCGCGCAGCCCCCCGCGCCTACGGCGGGCGCTCCACCGGCCGGTCAGGCGCCCGGCAGCGCACAGCAGCTCGACGCTTCGGCAACCGGCGCCGCGCAGCCCATCCTCAATGAGCTTGCCAAAACGCAGGCTCCCGCCGGGGCGAAACCGCTCGGTTCGGCTTTGGTGGGTAACTTCCAGCAGGGTCAGATGCTGGAAGTACAGGTCCAGATGCAGCCTTCTAAGTGCTACACCGTCGTCGCGGCGGGGCTGCCCCCGGTGACGGAGCTCACCGTTCAGCTCGTCACCGTGACGGTGTTGCCGGGGCTTTCGCCGGTGCTGGCCCAGGATCAGGATAGTGGCCCGACGGCGGTGCTCGGAAAAAAGCCGAATTGCTTCAAGTGGCCCGCCCTGTTTGCCGCCCCGGTCAAGGTGGTCTTGCAAGTGGTTTCCGGCCAGGGCCTGGCGGCGGCGCAAGTGTTCGAAAAGTAGGGGACAGGTCGCATGAGCGCTCAACGCCGTGCGCGCGCAATCAGAATGATGAGCGCCGGGGCGCCGAGCGCGGCGGTGAGCACTCCCACCGGAAGCTCGCGGCCGCCCAAAAGCAGCCGGCTCAGCGTGTCGCAGGCGACGAGAAAGGCTCCGCCCAGGATGAATGACATCGGCAGCAACCTGCGCATACCCGATCCCAGGAGCAATCGCACGATGTGCGGCACGATGAGATCGACGAATGCGATGGGCCCGCACCAGGCCACGCACGCCGCCACTCCCAGCGAGCCCACTCCCAGAGCTATCAAGCGAAGGCGCGGCACGTCCACACCCTGCGCGGTGGCAAGCTCTTCTCCCATCACCATGGTTTGGAGCGGACGCTGGAGCGCGAGCAGCACCACCGCGTTGACCGCGACGAAAGGCAAGATCACGAGCACCCCGCGGTAGCCGACCTGAGGCAACTGGCCCAGCGACCACTGCGAAGCGGCGAAGAGCGCGCGCATGTCCGCGAGATATTGAATGCCGGTTGCAATGGCGGTGGCCGCCAAGGTGACCGCAATGCCCGCGAGCAGCACGTCTTGCACCCGCACGCGACCGCTGCCGGCGACCGCGGCCACCACCCAACTGGTCGCGAGCGCGCCAGCAAACGCCGCGAGCGTGATGAACGGCAAGCCTTCGATCTCCACCGAGATGTTGAACACCAATACGGACAAAGCTCCGAGCGCTGCTCCGGCTGTGGTGCCCACCGTGCTCGGGGTGGCGAGCGGATTATTGAACAATGTCTGGAACACGGCGCCGACCAGCGACAGCGTGGCGCCCACCAGACAGCCGAGGAGCACCCGTGGCAGTCGGAGCTGCCAGAAAATGAAGTCTCCACGCGCCCCGGAAAGGCTGGGGCCGAGGAAGGCGGAACCGCCAACCACCAAGATCGAAATGGCCACCAGCACTGCGATGCGCTTGGTCATTCGGCGTTTGCCCCGCCCTTGAAATTTCTGGCCGCGCTGCCCGGTGCACTCGAACCAGCATAGGGCACGATGACACGTTGCCCGTCGATGGAAAGCGCGCGCATCGCCACTCCAAATAGTTCGGCCAAGGCTGACGGTAAGCTCTCCGAATCCATAGTGAGCTCGAAACGCAGACGTGCTTCTGAGAGGCCCACAATGCGCACTTTTTCCGGCGCGCCGACGTGGCGAAGTAGATTGACATCGTGGGTCACACAGAACATCCCGGCTCCCCTGCGCCATAGTTCACCGAGAAGTCCATATGCCTCCATTTGTTGAGCGGGATCGAGATGGTTGGCGGGCTCATCGACCAACAGCAGCGGCGCTTGTTGCGCGATGAGAGCAGCGAGGGCGACGCGCTGCCGTTCACCACCCGAAAGCTCGGTTAGCTTCCGCTCTGCAAAGTGTCGCGCACCCGCGCGCTCCAGCGCCGTCAGCGCGTGCTCGAGCGAGTGGGAGTGGCTTTCAAAAAATCGGTAACGCGCCGCCGCCACCGATTCGACAGCGCTCAGCGGCTCATCGACTCGCGCGTGCTGCGGAAGCCAGGCGAGCTCTCGGGCACGCTCGCGCGGCGTAAGCAAGCGCGTCGAGCGGTCCGCGATGAGTATGTGACCGCCCGTGGGCGTGAAAAGTCCGAGCGCGGACTTCAGAAGCACCGATTTTCCGGCGCCGTTGGGGCCCACCAGAGCCACGAAATCGCCGGCGCGGACTTTCAAAGTGATCCCGTCGAGCAGGGTTCGGCCGCGTACCGAGACCCGGGCATCTTCGAAAATCAACTCGGTCAATGTGCTGCCTTGAGCCGCTCGATTTGAGCCCGAAGGGCTAAGACCAGTTCCAAAATTCGGGGTCCGGTGGTGAACGGATCCAGAGTGATCAAGGCTGCCAGCCGCCGCTCGCGCACCGCGCGGAGCACGGTGAGGCTTCGCCAGGGCTCGAGCATCGCCTCCTCCTTAGGGTGCGCCGACTGCGCCTCGAGCAAGATCACCATGTCCGGATCGAGCTCCAACACTTTTTGTATGGACAGTCGCGCCGCCCCGGCAACACGTTGCTCGACGGCGTTCCGCCCTCCAGCGGCTCGCAACACCGCGCCATGCACGGAGTCATCGCGAACGAACCAGATCGCATCCAGCTTCCCGCTCTCATTGCCGAACGTCAAAAGCACCCGCGGCGCGCCGGACGGCGCATTCACCCGGAGGCGCTTTCGCAGCTCATCCATTAAAACCCGCGCTCGGTCGCGCTGTCCGGTGAGCTCTCCTAAACGCGCGACGCTCTCGGTGATCTGCTCCAGGGTGAGCCACGGCAACGCTTCGGTGGGCGCGATCTCGGATAGCTCCCGCATATGACTGGTGGTGTTTCGCTCCGTGAGGATCAAAGTCGGCGCGAGCCTGGCGATGGGCTCATAGTGAGGCGTGATCCCGGAGCCCACTCGCGGCAATCGTCGGGCTTCGGCCGGAAAA
>DASXTY010000616.1:0-2727 GCA_036505155.1 Polyangiaceae bacterium
AAGAGAACCCCGGGATTCGGCGGTAACCGTTTCGCCCGCCGCCGGCGGGCCGGCTGGCTCGTTAAAGCAGGTTTTCGATGACCAAGCACCGTTCATCTGGAGGAGCCTCAGACATTTGGGTATCCGAGAGTCGGACCTCGAGGACATTTTCCAGGAAGTATTTGTGGTCATCCACCGCAAGCTTGCCGACTTCGAGCAGCGGTCCAGCCTCCGAACCTGGATTTACGGCATCTGCATCCGGGTTGCCAAAGACTACCGAAGGCGCGCCTACGTGCGCCGGGAGTTGGCAGTGGCTCACCCGCCTGTCACAGCCGAACCGGCATCTCAGGAGCGGGATTATCTTCGCACCGAGGCACGCCGTTTGATGAACGATATTTTGAACCACCTGGACATGGACAAACGCGCCGTCTTCGTGCTCTACGAAATCGAAGGCCTGCCAATGAAACAGGTGGCAGAGGCGGTTGGGTGTCCGCTTCAAACCGCCTACTCGCGGCTGCACGCGGCGAGGCGCCTGGTGGTCGAAGCGGCTCAGAGGATGGAGAACGGGGGAGGCGCTGCGTGAAGGTGAATCGAGAGCTCTTGCCGCTGTCGGAGCCGGGGTCGGAGGCATCCGCGCAGCTGCGCTCGCTTTTGCGAACGGCCCGTGAAGACCTGCCAAAGGCGGCCGAGCTCGAGCACCTTGAAATAGTGGTGGCACCACTTTTAGCAGGCGGTGCCGCAGCAGCAGGACACGCAGCGGTCTCGAGCGCTACTTCGAGCGCAGCCGGCTGGGCTCTGCCGGGCGGCAAGGTGGCGGTGGCGCTCGCGGTCGCGGGAGGCGTTGTGGGAGCGGGCTGGTGGATGACTCGGGCCGCGCGCCCTGCTGCGCCGGAGAATTCCCAAGCAGTCTCGAAGCGGGCCTCCCAAGTGACCAAGCGGGCGCTGCCCGATTCGGTGAACGTGCCAGCCGCGTCGGCTGTGCCTGCGGTTTCTCAAGCTTCAAAAGGCGCAACTTTAGCCTTGGACGCCCCTACGGATCTCACTTCGCCAGACGATGCGGTGAGCAGGGAAACCCGGCTCTTAGCGCAGGCCCAGGCTGCGCTTGGGTCCGGCCCGGCGCGGGCGTTACAGCTAGCGTACGCACACGCGCGTCTGTTTCCTAACGGGGTTCTGACACAGGAGCGGGAAGTGATTGCTATCCAAGCGCTGGTGCGCCTCGGTCGCATGGAGGAAGCACGCCGCCGCGCGCAAGCATTCGAGCTTCGCTTCCCAGGTTCCGCGCATCAGCAGAAAGTGCAAGCGCTGGTCCAGGGTCAGTGATCAGCGCACTGTCTCGTAACAGCAGCCGGTGATGCAATAGTAGCCGGGAGCGCAGGTTCGTTGACCCTTTAGACCGCATGGCTGAACCCCGGCCGGGCATTGACTGGGCGGGCTCGCTGCGTCGTTGTCCTGAGAGCAGTCCTGAGGGACGGAACGCTTGCCGACGCATAGCTCGCAACGCTCGCATGGATTGACGCAGGAGGACACCTGGGTGCACGGGTGACAGTCGCTAGGAACTCCGGTGGTCTTTGAATTGCAGCTCGGGGACCCGTCGGGTCGGAGTGAGCCGAGCCAGATGGAGTTGGGCAAACCCGGCACCTGGCAGCAACCGAAACAATCGCAACCGTTGGGGGTTAGCGGTCTGCACACTTGGTCACAAGCAGATGGCTGGCTCGACATGAGACTCGCGCAATCCTTCAATTGACCCAGCGAGCCCAGGGTGGTGGCGGCATCGTAAGCGCACTCGGAACCTTCGGGGTAAAAGTCAGGGCTAACCTCGAGCGGATCGCACCGGTGCGTCCACAGGCATTCATCGTTGCCGGAACCGGTGTCCTGATCGAAGTAGCAATCCTGCACGCAGCGCATCGGGCTGCTGCCGGGGATCGCGGAATAGAAAGTATCTTCTGCGTTTTGACACGGGGTCAGGCAGTCTGGATCGTCGCTGTCGGCGAGCCCGTCGCCGTCGTTGTCCACGCAGTCGCCGCAGGCGTACACGTGGTTCTGGCACGAGGTGACCAGACAGGGAGAACCGCCGTCCGAAGCAGCGTCTCCCCCGACCGGTTGGCCGTTGAACGCTCCGACTTCGACCTGGTCGTTGCAAGCCACTGAAAACAGCATTCCAAGAACGCTGGCCAGCCGCCCGGCCGTCGAGCACCGCATGCTGAAAACATAGCGCGCTTTGGGCCGGCCCCAACGTACATCGGGGCTTCGGGCTTGGGGCTCCGGGCTCCAGGGCGGTGAGAAGCTCGCCGGATTGGGACAATGCGGCGTGGTGCGCTATAAGAGCTCGCCGGGAGTCAGAAGCCCGAATCGGAACGGCTTTCCGTATCATGCCTACCACCGCGTCGGCGAAAGCGCCGGAGCCGCTCTTGGAGCACACATCGCCCAGCTTGGTGCCCGAGCTTCGGCGTTACATCGCCTGTCACCAGGCTGAAGTCTTAGCGATGATACGTCCAGGGCGCGAGGAGGCGGGCCTGCCCGCGGGACAGCGCTACGCGAAGATGTACGATGGAATGCTCTCCGCGCTGTTTTCCGCCGTGCGCGGTCTGGTGTCGCAGAAGGGGAGCTGGCCCGCGGTTTCCCTCGCCGGCGTCGGCAGCTACGGGCGCGGAGCGGTGGCTTTCCATAGCGACCTGGATGTGCGCCTGCTCTGTACCAGCAAGCCGGCGGCAGCGCGCCCCATTGCGGAGGCGCTGCTGTATCCTTTGT
>DASXTY010000617.1:0-6398 GCA_036505155.1 Polyangiaceae bacterium
AAACTGGAGGCTCGAGCGCATGACGCGCGTGGATCGCAACGTGCTCCGCATCGGCGCATGGGAGCTGCTCTCGCGGTCGGACGTTCCGAGAGCGGTAATCCTGGATGAGGCCGTCGAGCTCGCCAAGCGCTACGGAACCGAAGAAAGCGGCGCCTTCGTCAACGGGGTGCTCGACCGCATCGCCGACGACTGCGGGCGCTTTGACGCCGAAAACGGTAGCCTCGAGCAAAGTAAGTCCGGCTCAGCCTGATGGACCTCCGTTTTACGCTGCCCGAGCTTCGCAAGCTGGACTTGGTGGGCACCGAGATTCTGGCCGGGTCGCTGGCCGCCGACCAGCGGCCCCCGCGAGGTGTTGGGGGATTAGTCGACTGGCGGCTGGTGGGGCGCCTTTCCGGCTTGATTCTGAGCGGCTTTGCGTCGGGGGCGGTGGGTGAGGTGCTGCTCATTCCGCCGAAACCGAAACTTCCCTTCGACAAGGTACTGCTCTTTGGCATCGGGCGCGTCGATGACTTCAACGAGCTCGTGTTTCGAGCGGTAGTCGAAAAGATGCTGTACGTGTTCGAGGGCCTGCGCGCGCGGACCGCAGTGGTGGAGCTACCCGGGCGGCACGTGGATCGGATTGAAGCTACCCGTGCGGCCGATATCCTACTCGAGTGCGCCGACGGCCGTGAGCAGCACGACGTCTGGACCTTGGTGGAACCGGCAGACGCTCAGCGAGCCATAACTCAGCACCTGACGGAGGAACGTCGGCGAGCACGCCCCGCCTGAGCGTTTGCGGCTCACTTTTTCAGAACCTGGGCGCCTCCCAGAACCAAGTTGCCGTTGGGCAACCGGTCGTATTCGATCATCAGACCGTCGTAGTAATGTCGCTCCTCCGTGTGAAAAGGATTGGCTCCCGCGACCTTTTCGACCCGTTTGGGCTTGCCCAAATATTCCTGAATTGCCCAGGGCAGCATTCCAAATCGAAGATCGGGAGGGATTCCGCCGTTGAAGATTCCATAAACCCGGTCTTGGCCCTGGCGGTCTTTGCCCGCCGGACGATCGTGACGATGTACGAAGATTCCCGAGACCACGCCATCTTTGAGATCGAATTCCACGCCGCGCCCGATGTACCGGCACTTGTCCTTTTCCAGGACTTCGCAGGGAGCGTGCATGTGCCGCTCGATGGTCGGCACCGTGGCTCCGAAACGAATGGGGCCGACGCCTTCGCCGGCGAAGATCCCCAACACCGGGCCGGTGGGAATCGGAAAGGTTCTCGGATGCGGAATGTATTGGCTCGTCCCTGCCGAAGCGGCCGTCGGGGCGGAGCGGGCCGGCGTTGCGCTCGCCGGGGGCGCCGGGGACGAACGCGCTTTACAGGAGCTCATTGCGAGCATCAGGCAGGTAAAAAGGCTGTGGTAGGGGGTCTTCATTCAGGAGCCTTTATTAGCACTGCTTTTTAGGCCACGCAGCGTTCACGGCACATGGCATCACTCGAATCGCTACGCTTCCTCTTCATCACCGGAAAAGGTGGAGCGGGTAAGAGTACGGTCGCCGCTGCGCTCTCTCTTGCGCTGGCCGATCGCTCCCGGCGGGTGCTGGTTGCTCAGTGCGGCAAAGACCGGCTCTCCACGCTTTTTGGCTCTCCGCCCATCGCCACCGAAGTGGTCAAAGTGCGAGAACGGGTTTGGGCGGTGGTGCTGGGCCGGGATGCAGCGCTCGATGAGTACGGCGCGCTCATGTTAAAGAGCCGCCGAATATCTCGAGCCTTGTTCGAGAACCGCACAGTGCGCAGTTTCCTTCGCGGCGTACCGGGGCTCAACGAATGGGCCATGTTGGGTAAAGCCTGGTACCACAGCGTGGAGACTTTAGAGAACGGGCAGCCGCGTTTCGATGTGGTTTTGGTGGACGCTCCGGCTACCGGCCACGGTCTCGGCATGTTGCGCGTTCCCAAGGTGATCCTCGAGGCGGTGCCATCCGGTCTGCTCCGGCGCGACGCGCAGCAGGCCTGGGGAATGTTTGCCGACCCTCGGCAGACCGGCGTCTTAGTGGTGACGTTGGCGGAGGAAATGCCGACCAACGAAACCATCGAGCTTTTTTCCATTGTGCGCGACGAGCTAGAGCTGCCCATCGCGCGGCTCATAATAAATTGTCTGCTGGAGCCCGTGTTCAGCGATGCCGAGCGCCTCCAACTGCTCCGGTATCAGCGCGCGCCGCTGCACGAAATATCGTCCGAAGCCGATTCCGGCAAAGCCGCCCTCCAGGCGGCAATTCGAAGAGCAGCCCGGGAGCAGGTCCAGCAGGACAACCTGAGGCGTCTCCAGTCGTTGGGCGCGAAAACTAGCAGTCTTCCGATGGTATTCGAAGATCCGGACCGGCCCAGCGCGATCGAGCGCCTCGCCCGAGAGCTCTCGAACGCGGTGAAGCTCGATGATTAGGGGGCCTCGGGCGATTGGAGCGTTCCCGGGGCCGAGCCCCTCGTGGAAACCGTGGGACCATGGCTCTTTTTCCGAAAAGAACCCAACTGGAACCGCCGTTCCTGGAACGGGGTCACGCATGCCGCTATGTTAAAATCCGCGTACGATGGCTGAGGCTGCTTTGCAAAAGGGCCGGGTGCTCGCAGGGCGCTATGAGCTCGAAGAGAAACTCGGCGAGGGCGGAATGGGAACCATTTGGCGCGCCCATGACCGGAACCTCACGCGACCGGTTGCCGTCAAGCTCATCGATCGCGACGTCACCGACGATACGCTGGAGCGTTTCGAGCGGGAGGCGAAGGCGGCGGCCAAGCTCCGCAGCCCCCACGTGGTCCAAATCATCGAGTCAGGAGTCGACAAGCACGGCGATAAAAAAACGCCGTACATCGTCATGGAGCTCCTCGACGGGGAAAACCTGGCTCAACGGCTCAAGCGGAGCAAGCGAATGTCGGCTGCGGAAACCGGCCGCATCATGACCCAAGTGGGGCGCGCCGTCGGTCGCGCACACGAAGCGGGCATCATCCATCGCGATCTCAAGCTCGAGAATATTTTTCTCGTCAGGAACGAAGATGAAGAGCTGGTCAAGGTGCTCGACTTCGGCGTGGCCAAGCTGCGGGATGACCCGTTGGTTTCAAAGGAAGCCGGGTCGAAGGCGCTCACTCGTACCGGCTCGCTGCTCGGCACTCCGTATTACATGAGCCCGGAGCAGGCGCAGGGGAACAAGGAGATCGATCACCGGTCTGACCTCTGGGCGCTCGCGGTCATCGCCTTCGAGTGTCTGACCGGCAAGCGCCCGTTCAGCAGCGACGGGTTGGGTGACTTGGTATTGCAAATTTGCGTGCGTGACATTCCGGTTCCATCGGATGTCGCGCCGGTTCCAATCGGCTTCGACGCATGGTTTCATCGAGCGACGCAGCGCGACCCGGATGAGCGATTCCAGTCGGCGCGCGAGCTCATCGACGCGCTGCGTGCGGCGCTCGGGCTGGAAGAGCGCCCCACCATGGGGACGGTGCCGGAAATCGTGGTGAGCAACGACATCGCGATCCAGGAGGGCGAGGCTCGGCAGAGCGCCTCGTCGGTGGCGACCACGCCATCCCAATTCGGTAAATCCGCAACCCGCGTGAGCTTGACCTCGCAGCCGGACGTCGATGGATCGGCGCCCACCATCGTAGCGCGACGAGAAGACGCGGGTACGCTCACGGTACGTCAATTTGGTACCAGCCAAGCCGGGGCGCCGGTGCGCGCCGGTCTCGGCAAAGGGCTCGTGTTTGCGGTTGCCGCCGGTGCTCTAATTATCGGTCTAGGAGCCGGATTTGCCGTGCTCAATCCGAGCAGTGTCTCAATGTGGTCTGGCAAGCTGTATAATCGCTGGCTAGAACTTTGGGGTCGAGCACCGATGGCCGAAACGGACTCGTCACCAATGTCTGAAAGTCGGCGCAGTAGCGAACCTCGCCCGGCCGGTGTCGCCATTGGCCCGGGCGTCTCGCGCTCCTCATCGTCGGTGCAAGGATCAGCCTCCGCTCGGGCTGCGGCGGGGGTGTCCGTGGCAGGCGCTCAGAAAGCCGGTGTCCAACCGGCCAAGTCGGCGGAGGCCGGTCGACCTGCGATCCAAAGGGGGCAGATCTTGCCGGACGGCGGTTATGCCAGACCAGACTGGGCTCGCATGGACGAGTCGCCCAAAGAGCCGCCGCCTCCGCCCAAAAAAGAACCGCCGCCCCCGCCACCCGAGCCTGCGGCGTCCGGTGTGGTTAAGGACAATCCGTATTAGAGCAGTGAGCGGGCTAGCGGTTTAGTCCCTGAGGTGGAAGCGCGAGGCAAGCATGAAGATGACAAGGTCGAACCCGGTCTACCCTGTTGCCGATGTCGCGGCGTCGATCGCTTGGTACCGTCGGGTGCTGGGATTCGAGCCGCGAGTGGTGAATCCGCCGGGTGACGATCGCCCTCGAGTAGCTCCAGAGAGATATCTTCCGCCTCGAGAGCTTGACGCTCACCGAGCGCATCTAATAGTCATATTCAAGGACTATGTCAAGACCGGTACTTACCGCCCCAACGCGTGCTCGAGCTCGTAGGTGCCGACGCGCACGCCGACCCGCGCGTTGATGAGCTCGAGGCGCGCGCCCAAGAGCTCCGACTGCGCGTCGATGAGCTCCACCATGCTGGCGCGCCCCAGCGAATACAGCTCGCGGGTCGAGCGATACGCCTCTTCGGCAGAGCTCAGCACACGCGCGGAAGTCTGTTCGGCAAGACGCGCTTCGCGCAGCTTCTGTGCTGCGGCCTGTACTTCGGTGCGGATGCTGTCGGCCAGGGCGGATCGCTCCGCCTGCGCCTCGTCATACTCGGCCTGGCTGGCGCGCGCTGCGGCCGAAGAAGCACCGAAATCGTTCGGCGACCAAGTGAGCTGCAGGCCGGTGTCCCAGGAGCTGTTCCAGCGCTCCACTTGCGGAACATAACGCGAGTTCGGATTTGCGTAATACAAGTTCCCGAAGGCTTCGAGCCGCGGGTACGATCCGGCCCGCGCCGCCGACCGCTGCATGTCGAGCGAGCCGAGCCGGCGGTCCAGCGCTTTCAACTCCGGCCGAGTGCGCAGCGCTCGGGTTTCGAGCGACGAATCTTGGTCGAGACTTTGGGTCCGGGCCGCGGATAAGTCCTCGGCGATCGCATACGGCTGATCGCGGGTGTCCTTGGTCAAAATGCGAAGTTGTTTTTCGGTCACTTCAGCCATACCGCGCGATCGCTCCAGCAATAACTCCGCATTTCCGAGCTGTGCCTCCGCGCGAAGAAGGTCCGTTTTGCTGGATTTTCCTGCCTCCACCAAAGATTTTGCCGCTTCGACGTGGGCTTTGGCTTGCTCCACGGCTTGAGCGGCAACTTCGCGCTGGAGGCGGGCGAGGACCCACGAAAAATAGAGTTTCCGCGCCTGCAGGGCGACGCTGCGGCGCGCGCCGATTGCGGAAGCTTCCGCAGCTTCCTCGGAGCGGGTTGCGGCTCCGTGGGTCTGGCGAATGCGGAACAGGTAGTCGGAAATGGGTATCGTCAGGTTCGCCTGAAGCCAATATTGATTGAGGATGCTGGGAAACTGGATGGGGACGTTCACCAGCGGACTGCCCGGCGGGATCGGTCCTTGCGGTACGCCCGGTGCAGCCACCACTGGGCCGAGCGATTGCTGGTCGATCGGCGAAAGGCGCGTGTAGCGGGCGATGAAGGTCAACCGCGGAAAATATGCGACCAGCGATCGATCGACCTCAGCCGCGGCACGCGCGATTTGAGCGCGTTTTTTTTCGAGCTCAGGATGGACCAGATCGGCGCGTTCGACCACCTGGTCCGAGCTCAGCCCTCCCGGTTGACCGAGTATTTTGTTCAACCTCTCATCCAGGGTCGCATTGCTCGCGTCCGCGGCGGGCTTTGGGTCCACCGCGGGGCGCTGCGGCGCCGGTTGCGCAGCCACGGGGAGCGAAAAGGCGGTTATCAACAGGGCTCCAGAGCGTCGAAGCTTGCGAACACCGGGGCGCCGGCGATCGGTTCCGATCATGATGTGATTTCCTTTCTCGGTGGAGTCGGCGACATCTTTGCGCCGGCCGCCTTCGGCGGACCTGGCGACAACTTTGCGCCGGCCGCCTTCGGCGGACCTGGCGACAACTTTGCGCCGGCCGCCTTCGGCGGACCTGGCGACCCGATTCCGCGCAGCAAAACATCGAGCAATTGATGCGACAGCACCGGCCCCGCCGGCGCATCGGCAAACGGCAACCGATCCGCCGCTGCGCGTCGCATGAATTGTGGAAAGGCACCCAAAGCGAGTGTGCTCATGAAAGTCACCAGGGGATGGACGTCCTTTCGTAAGCTGCCTTCGGCTCTTCCTTCAGCAAGCATTCCCAGCACCAGCGGCAAATGGCCCCGCTGAAAGCGCTCGAACAGGCGATCCAGCCGCTTGGATGACACCAACGCTTC
>DASXTY010000618.1:0-7822 GCA_036505155.1 Polyangiaceae bacterium
GCTGCTTCGCAGCGGCAGGCCACTATCCTGTTTTTGTAGGGGCGACTGGCGCCCCTCTCGGCCTTCGGCCGATTCACCCCCAGAGAAAATTCTCCGCCGAATTTTGCTAGTGTGCTGACCATTATTGATGCGATGGACTCAGCACACTAGCTCGGTAACTGTCACTCAACGGCTTTTCGCAGGTGCGCCACTAGCGGCGCAATTTGCGCATGGCGGAGCTTGTAGAGCGACCGATTGGCCACAAGAACGCTCGAGATGTTGCAGATGGTCTCCTGCTCCACTAGCCCGTTTTCGGCCAGCGTCTCTCCAGACTCGACCAGGTCGACAATGAGATCAGAAAGGCCTACCAACGGAGCCAATTCCACCGAGCCTTGTACGAAGATCACCTCCGCCTGGATCCCGCGCAGAGCGAAGTGCTCCTCGGTAATGCGCGGATACTTGGTGGCCACGCGCGGGGCGCCGAGAGCGTGGGTATTGCGTGGTCCGGCCACCACCAAGCGGCATTTCCCCACCTTCAAGTCGAGAGGCTGATAGAGGTCGTAGCGACGCTCGAGCAAGATGTCGCGACCGCTCACGCCCAGGTCCGCGGCGCCGTATTCGACATAAGTCGGAACGTCGTCCGGCTTGAGTAAGAGAAAACGGAGGCCGGGCTCCGAGCTCGGACGGATCAAGCGACGTTCTGAGCTCTCCAGGCTGGACGCATCGATACCAGCGCGCTGGAACAGCGGGACCAGGGCACTAGTGACCCGCCCTTTGGGTACAGCCAGCGTGATGGGGCTCATGGGACGGGGTCGACCACCTGCACTCGCTCGACGTCCGCCCCCACGCCGGCTAGCTTTTCTTCAATCCGCTCGTAGCCGCGATCCAGGTGATACACGCGGCGGACCAGCGTCTCGTCTTCCGCAACCAGGCCGGCAATGACCAGGGAAGCGCTGGCGCGCAAGTCGGTCGCCATGACCGACGCGCCGGAAAGCTTGGGAACGCCTTGCACGATGGCAACATTATTGCGCGTTTCGACTTTGGCGCCCATTCGCCGGAGCTCGGCGACGTGCATGAAACGGTTTTCGAATATGGTTTCGGTCAGCACGCTGCGGCCCCTCGCACAGCACATCAAAGCCATGAACTGGGCCTGCATGTCGGTGGGGAAGCCGGGATGCGGAGCGGTGGTGACATCCGCGGGGAGAACCGGTCCGGTGCGGCGCACGCGGGCGTGCTCTCCCTCACGCTCGATTTGGACGCCGGCTTGCCTCAGTTTGGCCACCACCGGGTCGAGATCTTCGAGCGGGGCATGTTCCAAAAGAATATCGCCGCCGGCGGCGCCCACCGCAGCCATGAAAGTCCCGGCTTCGATGCGATCAGCGATAATCGCGTGATCGAACGGTTCGAGCTCGTCCGAACCGTGAATTCGGATGACGGCGGTTCCCGCTCCTTCGACGCGAGCCCCCATCTTGTTCAGCACCCGGCCCAGCTCCTCGACTTCGGGTTCGCGCGCACAGTTGACCAAGATGACGGTGCCCTTCGCCAATGCCGCAGCCATCATCAAGTTTTCCGTGCCGCCGACGGTGGGCATGTCGAAAACCACCTCTCCACCGTGCAGTCGGGGGGCCTCAGCCACGATATAGCCGTGCTCCACCCGGATTTTGGCACCCAGCGCTTCGAGCCCCCTCAAGTGTTGGTCCACCGGCCGAGCGCCGATGGCGCATCCGCCCGGTAGCGAAACCTTGGCCCGACCATAACGAGCCAAAAGCGGCCCCAGTACCAAAACACTGGCGCGCATCTGCCGCACCAGCTCATAGGGAGCCTCAGGGCGGATCGCACCCTGGGTCCGGGAGACGCGCACCCTGGGAGGGTCGAGCTCCACATCGCGTCCCAAAAAGCGCAACAGGGCCGAGGTGGTGTCGATGTCGCGCAAGCGCGGCACGTTGCGCAGCAGGCTGGCCCCGTCGGATAAAAGTGTCGCGCACAAAATCGGCAGCGCTGCATTTTTGGCACCCCCGATTCGAATGCGCCCGGAGAGCTGCCGGCTTCCGCGAATACGAATAGCGTCCATGGTTCGAGGTCGATAGTGCATTAGTTCTACGCCGGAGCAAGGGGAGGGCCGCTTTTTTTTCCACTGTGAACGCTGTCGACATTACCCTTCGGGCATGCGTCGGGGCTTTCCGTTCGTCGCCATTTGCTTGGGCGTGGCTTTGAGCAACCCGCTTGCGCATGCGGACCCGGTGCCGTCGCTCGATCTCAGAAACTTTCATCCTCCTACCGATCCGGAAGGGACGTTGTATCTGGAACCGGTGCACACGCCGGGACCGTGGGCGTGGAACGTGGGCGCCTGGTTGTCCTACGGGTGGCGGCCGGTGGTGCTGGTGCTGAACGGAGCGCGTGACGGAAGCGTCATCGAACATCAGCTGTCGCTGGATTACCTGGCATCGGTAGGAATCGGGAGCCGATTGGCCTTGGGAGTTACGCTGCCGACGGTCCTGTATCAAACGGGCGATGACGTGAGCACGCTCATTGGCGCGGCCCGTCTGCCGAGCACTGCGCTCGGCGACCCGGCGCTGGTGTCAAAGGTAACGTTGATGCCACCGGGAGCGCTCGGAGGTTTTGGTCTAGCCGCCATCGGGCGGTTGACGGCTCCCGCGGGAAACCGCAGCTCGTACGTTTCAGAAGCTGCTGCGTCCGGTGAGGTTCGCTTGCTGGGTGAGCTCAACCTGGTGCTGCTCGCAGTGCGCATGACGGCGGGGGCTTTGGTTCGCGGAAGAGAGCAAGCATTCGTCGGGGAGCGATTCGGTCACAACTTGCCTTGGGGCGTTGGCGTGCACCTCCGACCGCAAGGCTTGGGATTGGACGATCGGGGCCGCTGGCTTTGGAGCGTGGAATTTCGAGGCAACCTGGCGCTCTCGCCGAAGTTCGCCGCTGCCTCACAATCGCCGGCGTTCGCGGGGTTATCGGCGCGATACAAGCTCGGGAGCGTATCGCTTTTGGCCGGCGCCGAGCTTCCGCTGAATGGTGCAACGGGAGTCCCGCTGGTGCGAGGCGTCATCGGACTGGGCTGGGCACCCAGATTTTACGATCAGGATTCGGACGGCATCGAAGACGACTACGACGATTGCCCAGAGCTGGCGGAAGATCGTGACGGTTTCGAGGATCGCGACGGATGTCCGGAGCTGGATAATGATGGCGACGGAGTAGCGGACGATCGGGATCGCTGCCCGACCGCCTTAGAGGATGAAGATGGGTTTCAGGATGACGACGGCTGTCCCGACCCAGACAACGATCGCGATGGGGTGCCCGATGGCTCCGACGCGTGCCCGCTCCAGGCCGGCCCCGCTACTCAAAATCCGCGGTTCAACGGCTGCCCCCCCACCGATCGCGACGGTGACGGAATTACCGACGCGCAAGACCGGTGCATCACGGTGGCAGAGGACCTGGACGGCTTTGAGGATCAGGACGGCTGCCCGGATCCGGACAACGATCGCGATGGAGTGATCGACCAGGAAGACGCCTGCCCAAACACGCGCGGTCGCCCCCGCAGCGATCCCAAGCTCAATGGCTGTCCGAGCCCGGACCAAGACGGAGACACTTTTGACGACACCGAAGATAAGTGCCCCGATCGCGCCGAAGACTTCAACGGTAAGGACGACAACGACGGCTGCCCGGACGAGGACGCCGAAAAACCTCCGAATCTACGCGCCAAGCCCCTGGTCGAGTACCAGTCGGACGAACGGAGGCAATGGCTACGAATGCGCACGCCGATTCGGTTCACGGTGACTCAGGCGTCGGTGGAAATAAACCCGGTCTCGATCCCCGTGGTGCGCGCAATCGCCCGCGAGCTCAATCGAGACGAAAGGCGGGTGCTGATGGTAGGCGTGCGCCCTAGCGCCGACACGCAGCCGGCCGAGCAGCTGGCGCTGGACCAGGCCTTTGCATTGGTGCGCGCGCTGAGCCTGTTCTTGCATCGAGACGAATCGGCCGAGACGGTGGCGTGGTCAGTCGTAAGCGACCTACCCGGAGCACAAGCGGCAGGCATGGGACTCCTGCTCTTAGGTCCACCTAGTGCGCCTGCAGTCACGCCGAAGCGGTGAGAATTAGGAATAGAGAATAGGAAACACGAAAATGCGCGCCCTGACGGGATTTGTGCTGTCGCTCTTTCTGTTGGTCGCAAAAGGGGAGCGCGCTGAAGCTCAGTCGTCGCTTGGCCTGCCATCGTCAGCCTCGAAACGCGGGCATCCGCCTTCCGCAGAGGATAGCCGTGATCGAACCCTCTCTTTGAAGGACCGCTTTGGGATTGCGGCAGCCGAGCGTCTCTTGCGGTCGTCCGAGGAGTCGGAACGTCAACGCGGGCTCGAACGACTTGGCGCGCTCGGCACAACTCGAGCGATGATTGCATTGTCGCAGGCCCTTGAGCCGGGGGGTGCGGCGCGCACTGCCCGAGACCGGCTGATCGCTGCACGCGCGTTGAGCGGGCACGCCGAGCTTGCCCAAGCCGAGCGGGGCCTCATTCGACTGTTCGCCGGAACGGCGACCGCGAGCGGCACGCGCGATTCGCCAGCGCTGGTCGCGCTTGTCGGCGAAACCGCTGCCATGGCCCTCGCCGCATCCCACCGGCCGCGCGCGCTTTTGGCCTTGGCGCGCGCCTTGCGCTACGGCGGTCATACGGCCTTCGCTGCGGCCAACGCCCTGCTCGCCTATCCACCTCAAAAGCTCGGACCGGTATTTCTGATACGTGGCAGAACCACCGCAAGTCTTGCGCAGCTTTTGAACCGGTTAGCCGATTTGCGCAGCGTGCGGGGACTTCGCGAGTTGGCGAAGCGCGCAGGGCCTGAAGAACGCGCGCTGTGCGCGAAGACGTTGAGCGCGCTCGGTGACGAGGAGCCCGCTACTTTAGCCAGAAGCTGGTTAAAACAGCGCGACCCCACATTACGACTTCTCGCGCTGGAAATTTTGGCTGAGATGAAAGCCCCAGATGCGCCGAGAGCCGCGGCGGAGTTGCTGTCGGACCCGGTTACGCGTGGAAAAGCCCTTCATTGGGTCGCACTCTTGACACACGACTCGTTGGTCGAACGCATCTCAAACCTCATCGACACCAGTTCGCCGGAACAGCAACCCAAGCTGCTTCTAGCCCTGGCAAAGTTGGGAACTGAACGAGCGGCACGCGCCATCGCCGTGCATATCCTTCACCCCGAACACGCCGCCTCGGCGGCATACGCGCTGGCGACCACACCCGGTTCGGCAGCACGCGAAGCGCTGTCCAGGGCGCTCAGCTCACAAAAGCTGGCCACATTGGCGGTGCGGGCTGCGGTGGTCCGGCAGTTAGTCCTGGACGAGCGCGTTCCCGGCACCCCCGAAGCCGTGCACAAGCTTTTGGGGGCCGCCGGCGCTGCCGATCGCGCGGCCGCCGCCTGGGCGCTGGCTGCGCTGGATCCAGAACAAGCTGCCCGGCTGTTAAAAAGCCGCGATCGAGTGCTGGTTATCGCATCCGCTCGCACAGCTTGGCACGGAGATAACGCAATCGTCGCCGCGCAGCGGCTGGTGGTCGAGAATGTGCCGGAGTTGCAAACGGCGCTGGCAATTTCCCTGGCAGACCTGGCCGCTGCACAACAGGTTCCGACACGCAGTTTGTGGGCGTTGGTGGAGCAAAATGGCGTAGCGGCGCCGCTGGCGCTGCGCGTCTTAGCTGCCCGCGACGGTCCGGAGCTCCGCAGCCGAATCGAGAGCTACTTGAAAGGCGATAGTCCAGTGCTGCGCACTCACGTTGTGCTCGGACTCTCACACAGCTCAGAACCTAGCGCCACCGGACTGCTTGCGGATGCGTACCGATTCGAAACCAGCCCTGAGGTCCGACGAGCGATCATCCGGGCGCTGAGCTGTCGTAGCGAGACCGTTCGCCAACGAACGTTGTGGTTGGCGCTGCGTCTGGATCCCGATCCGGACGTCCGCGAGCTCGCACAACTGGCCCTTCGCGGACAGCGTCTGGAACCGTTCGGTCAGGGAAATTCGACAGTATGGGTGTCCCGATTGGCGAATTCCCCGGGGAACCCGGCCGAGCTCCGGCGCGCGGCCCAGGTGCACACACCCTCGGGGCTCGCACTGCCGGTGCTGAGCGATCCTGATGGCGTGCTGGTCCTGACCGGGCTTTCTGAAGGCTCTATTAGCTTCCGACTTGCAGCGGAACCAATCCGCTATAACGCTCAGGGACGCTGAAGCGGCCACCGCCCATTTCGCGGGAGAAGCTTTCGACATGCCCAAACCTCCCCTGTTATCGCAGCTCGAGCTCGGCACGGAAACTCGCCAGGCGCCCGCAGCCGGCCCAACCTCGGGCTCGCCGGAGGGCATCTCGCCAGCCGGAATCTCGGGAAGCGCATCGACCGCGAGCACTTTCGAGGAGTCGGTGCGCCGGCTGACTGCAATCGTAGAGCAGCTCGAGCGCGGGCAGCTGCCATTGGAAGACTCGCTTCGGCTGTTTGAAGAAGGCGTCGAGTTGGCCAGGGCCTCCCAAGCGCAGTTGGATTTTGCTGAAAAGCGGGTCGAGGAGCTTTTGGCTATCGACGAGCGAGGCCGTCCCATTGTTCGGGGCCGAGATTGGTCCCCCCCAGAGCAAAACCGTGAATCTGAGAGCTCCGGTGCATTGGCTCCCGGGGAAGCGTCGCGATCCGGCGGAACCAAGTCGGGCGCGAGCTGAGGCGGCCAATGAATCCGGTCGTCGCTCACACTGCTGCAGCCGTTGTCATCGGCAATGAGCTGCTCAGCGGAAAGATCGCGGAAAGCAACCTGTTTGAGCTCGCCAGGACGCTTCGCGCGCTTGGAGTGCGTCTGGAGCGCGCCCTGGTGCTTCCCGACGAGGTCGACGTGATTGCCACCGAGGTGCGCTGGCTGAGCCGGCATTCCGACGTGGTTTTTACCAGCGGGGGCATCGGGCCAACCCACGACGATGTCACGATCGAAGCGGTGGCACGGGCATTTGAAGTCCCGGTCGAGAGCGATCCGGTGACCCTGGCGCTGATACTCAACACCTACGGCGACCGATGCAACGACGGCCATCGTCGGATGGCGCTCATACCGCGCGGTGCAGAGCTCGCGACCACACCGGATGTACAGTGGCCCACTGTGGTCATGAAAAATGTTTGGCTACTGCCCGGCGTGCCGGAGATCTTCAGAATGAAGCTCAGCGTGGCGCGCGCCTGGATTCGCGGACCTCAGCAATTCGTTTCGCGCGCAGTGTTCACTAACATGGACGAAGCGGACCTGAAGCCGTTGCTCGAGCAAGTGGTGCGCTCCCATCACGGCGTGGAGGTGGGCTCGTACCCCAAATGGTTCGACCCCCATTACAAAACCAAGGTGACGTTCGACGCCAGAGAAAGTGAGCACGTTGACCAAGCGCTGGAGCGTTTTCTGACGCTGCTCCCGAGCGGAGAACCGCAGCGGGTGGAGTGAGACGATCGTGATCAGGAGTCACGACCAGTCATAAACCATGAGTTAGGGTGCGCGAAGAAGTACGTCAGGCGCGCATTCGTGTCGCCATTGCCTGGAGCTACTTCTCGGCAGAGGATGCCGCGGTGGCGCTCGAAGCCATGGATCGGCTCGGTGGCAGGGTATTCGGGCTGGCACGACGTTGAGCACGGCTCTCCAAGGCCGCATGCACGAAAGATCGCGAAGCACTGTCGAATTGCGGCTGGAATGGCAAGGTGCACTCGAAGGTTGCTTGCGGCCGAGCAAGGACGCATCGAAAGCGCTAGTCAGCCGAGGCACCTCGAGATACAGTCGGCTCCTCTCGCGGAGACGCGAAGGACTGACCACCGAGGTTGACATGAGGAAATGGCTTTTCGTT
>DASXTY010000619.1:0-6753 GCA_036505155.1 Polyangiaceae bacterium
GTGACCGGCAATCAGCGAACCGGGCGCGCGATGCTGCTGAGCCAGCTGGCGATTTTGTGGACCTGGCTGACGGCGGTGGTGATTGCAAGCCGAGTCCAGAAGCGAGGGGCCAAAAACAGCTTCGATAGCTTCATGTTGGGGCTGACGTCCCAGCTTGGCGGCGTCCGCACGCTGGCGCAAATCGGCATCGGCTTGCATCTGTTGACCCTGGTGGTCGGCGTCACCGCGCGGGGCACCGACTGGGGTCGCTCGCTGCGTCAGATCGCCTATGGTTCCGGTACGGCGCTCCTGAGCTTCGCCATCGTGGGGGGAGCCGCGTATGCGGCCTGGAGTATCCGTAACGAAAGGCGCATCGGATTGCGCCTGGCCGGCCTTCTGCATCCCGCTGCGGACGGGCTAAAGACCCTGTTCAAGGAGGACTTCATCCCTCCCAATGCCGATCGCCTGTTGCACAGCTTAGCCCCCATTATCTCGTTTTTTCCCGCGCTGGTGGTCCTAGCGGTGGTCCCTTTTGGTGACACTCTGTGCTTTGCCGTGGGCGAAAACGGGAGCTGGGGTGGGTTATTGCCGAATGTGCCGCGCGACGGCATCTGTACCTCGGGGGCCGTCTCGCTCCAGGTGGTGGATCTCAATGTGGGAATCCTGTATTTTTTCGCATTAGCCGGGACCGGCATCGTGGGCGCGGCGCTGGCAGGCTGGACTGGTGACAGCAAATTCAGTCTCTTGGGCGGGCTGCGGGCAGCGAGCCAGATGGTTTCCTACGAGGTCACCTTGGGCCTCACCGTGATCGGCCCACTCATGGTGTACGGCACCGTGCGGGTAGACGAGATGGTGCGTTGGCAAAGCGTGCACAGCTGGGGCATTTTCGTGCAGCCGCTGGCCTTCGTGCTGTTTTTCGCGGCCGCCGTGGCCGAATCGAAGCGCATTCCATTCGATTTGCCGGAAGGCGAAAGCGAGATCGTGGCCGGCTATTACACCGAATATTCGGGCATGAAGTTCGCGATGTTCTTCTTTGCCGAATACATCGCGGTGGTGTCGTCGAGCGCGCTCATGACCTCGCTTTTCCTGGGCGGATGGCACATGCCGTTCCTATTCCGGGACGGCGTACGTTTGGCTTTTGCCGGAAACGTCTTGCTTTTCGTGCCGCTGCCGCAACTGGCAGTGGTCACCCTCGGCGTGCTGGCGTTTGTTGCAAAGACCCTCTTGCTCTGCTGGGTTCAGCTCACCATTCGCTGGACGTTGCCGCGGTTTCGATACGATCAATTGATGCGGCTCGGCTGGCGAAAGCTCTTGCCGGCTTCGCTGGTGAACATCATGGCCACCGGGTTGGTGCTATTGGCCATCGAGTCTGCGGGCGTCCAAGTTGCCAAGGGGTTAACCTGGCTGGGCGAGCTCAGCATGTTCGCGGTGGCGGCCGCTGGATCCGCGGTCGCGGTTTACCTGGTCATGTTTCTATTGAAGCCCGCCGAAAAGCGTCGCCTACTGGCGTCGACTTCGGCGCAATTTGCCGCAGCTGTGGGGGGGACACGCACCCGTCGGATGGGAGCCTGAAAAAATCATGAATAATACACCACTCGGACCGAAGCGCGTGGTCGGGACGCCGGTTCAACGGCCCGAGCGATCCGCGGTCGTGCAGGCATACGTGCCGGAAGTCGCTCGCGGCATCGCCCTCACCATGAAACATTTCTTGAAGAACACCAAAGAGATGGTGTTGGGTCAGCGAAACGATCCGGTGCTGGAAGCTGTGGATGAGGGAATCAATACGCTGAGCTATCCGGAGCAACGCCGTCCCTACCCGGAGCGCTTCCGCGGAGTGCACCGACTGACCCAACGCGCCGACGGGTCGCCCCGCTGTGTGGCATGCCTGTGTTGCTCGACTGCTTGCCCGGCGCAATGCATATACATTGAAGCGGGAGAGTACCCGGAAGGCGATCGCCGGCACGGATACGAACGGTACCCAAAACGTTTCGTCATCGACGAGCTCCGTTGCGTATTCTGCGGTTTTTGCGTGGAAGCCTGCCCCTGCGATGCGATTCGCATGGACACCGGCATGCACGCGCCGGCTTACGATTCGCGCGACCAGTTCATTTACGAGCGCGACCTCTTGATGAGCTTTTCCGGCCGCGATGGCAGCCACCTCACCGAGAACCCTCGCCACGAGCCGGGAGAGCCGACGCATCCGGGCGTCGATCGCGAACGGCAGCACTAGCGTCTCGCCACATCGAACACCTTCCAAGAGCCCCCTGCGCTGTTGCCGTGCCCCTGCGCTGTTGCCATGGGCCTGCGCTGTTGCCGCCAGATACTTGGCATACCAAGTATATGTTTCGCGTGAAACCAGTCTTCCCCGAGAAAGCCCGGAATTTTCTCCGCGGTCACGCTGCTCTTGACCGATGCGAGCGCGAAACGTACGTACTCGACGTGACGCAACGCTACGAGCCGGTGATTGGCCTCGAAGTGCACGCGCAGCTCATGACGCGGAGCAAGCTTTTCTGCGGGTGCTCTACCGAGTTCGGGCACCCGCCCAATCATAATGTCTGCGCGGTGTGCCTGGGGCTGCCGGGGTCGCTGCCGGTGTTGAATCGACAGGCGGTCGCCATGAGTGTTCGTGTGGCGCTGGCCCTGGACTGCACCATCATCGAAAATAGTATTTTTGCGCGCAAAAACTACTTTTACCCGGATTTGCCGAAGGGCTACCAAATAAGCCAATATGAGGAGCCCTTTTCCAGGCGAGGAAAGCTGGAGGTCGAGGTCGGCGAGACGACCCGTCGGGTGGGAATTCACCGCGTGCACATGGAGGAGGATGCGGGAAAAACCGTGCACGCTGCCGGCATGGACTCGCTGGTGGATTTGAATCGCGCGGGCGTGCCGTTGGTCGAGATTGTGAGTGAGCCCGATCTTCGCTCGAGCGCCGAAGCGGCGGCGTATCTCAAGTCGCTCCGCGAAGTGCTCATGTTCATCGGTGTCAACGATGGAAACCTCGAGGAAGGCAGTTTCCGCTGCGATGCAAACGTATCGATTCGCCCGCAGGGAGCCGAAATTTTGGGCACGCGCTGCGAGCTCAAGAACCTGAATTCCTTTCGCTTTGTGCAGCGCGCGATCGACTCCGAGGTGTCAAGGCAGACGGCCATCCTGGATGGGGGTGGAGCCGTAGAACAGGAGACGCGAAGCTTCGACCCGAACACGGGTAAGACGCACAGTCTGCGGTCCAAGGAAGAAGCTCACGATTATCGCTACTTCCCCGAGCCGGATTTGCCACCCCTCTATATTGGACCGGAGCTCGTCGCCCAGGAGGCTGAGAACATCGGGGAGCTACCCGCAGCGATTCGCCGCCGCTGGGTGCAAAAGCTCGGGTTGAGCGCTGCCGCCGCTCTAACCCTGACCCAGCACCCGGAATACGTTCGTTTTTTCGAGTGCGCGCTGGCGCTGTACCCCGACCCCGTGCGATTGGCGAACTGGATGCAGACGGAAGTGTTGAGAGGCGCGAAGACGCACGGGCTACGAGCGGAATTCAGCGTGAGCCCGGAGCAGGTGGCGGAGCTGCTGCGCTGTGTCGAGCGGGGCGCGATCAGCGGCAAACAGGCGAAACAGGTGTTTGCCGAGCTCGAAAACACACACCGGACGCCGGGCGAAATCGTCGAGAAGCTCGGCTTGAGCGTGGAGAGCGACGCCGGCGAGCTCACCGCTTTGTGCCAAAAGCTGGTGGAGGAACACCCGACTCAGGCGGCCTCGGTGCGCGCGGGCAAGAAAAACGTGTTGGGCTTCTTCGTGGGTCAGGTGATGAAAGAGACTCGAGGATCCGCCGATCCGCGCTTGGTGACTCAAATTCTGGAAAGCATGCTGGGCGGACATTGACCGTCGATGCGGAAAGGCCCTACTTCCGCGATCCCTCGAAGTGATAATCGATTTTTCCGGTTCTCGATCCGGTTTCTGACTCCTCCTCGTAGTCGAGCACCAACTCGAGCGTGAGCCGATTGCCATCCAGCCGAGCGCTACCGCTGCTTACACTCGCGGTGGCGGTGGCCTCTGAGAAGCATTCCTGATCGCGTCCGATGCGCGCGATGCTACCGGTGATGTCGGCTCGCATGGTGCAGATCGGGCCACCATTACCGCTGTCTACGATGGTGATATCGACCTGTTGCTCCGACTTGGCCTGGATGGTCACCTTGGCGTTCGGGTCGTCTTCCCGTTCTTCGCCCTGGTCAACGAGTCGCTTGAGCGTAGTATCGTTGCCGGAGTAGCTTCCCGCGAAGGCGGCGGCGGTGAGGGGTGTTTCGACCGCTGCCGTTGGCTTGGATTTTGCGGTTGACGCCGCGGGAGAGGCGCTGGGCGCGGGTGGCGCTTCTTTTGCAGGAGCAATGGGAGGGAGCTGGGCAGCCGGCTCCGGGGCTTCAGTCGAGTGTTCCCCGGTCATTTGCTGTTCCAGAGGCACGGCCGGGGCGGCGCTGAATGGATGCACCGGCAACTTTGCTCGGTCCGCTGCCAGAGCTCCGCTGCCGAGCGGAGTGGCGCTTGGGAGCGAGCTCGAGCAGGCGCACACCAGGAGAGGAAGTAGTGAAAACAGGTGGCGAGCTTTGGTCACGTGGATGGCTACTCCGCTACAAAGCACAGTATTTACCGGATAAGTGCGTCCGGCAAGGGGATTTCAAGCTTTCCCATGGTAGCCTCAGCCGGGTGAAACCCCCGTGGCTCAAGGTGCGCGCGCCGGGCGGTGAGAATTACGCGCGCATTAAACGGACCTTGCGAGCGCTAGACCTCCACACAGTGTGCGAGGAGGCGCGCTGCCCGAATGTCGGGGAGTGTTGGGGAACCGGCACGGCAACCGTCATGTTGCTCGGTCACACCTGTACGCGAGGCTGCCGCTTTTGCGCGGTAACCACCGGGAACCCCCGCGGCGCGCTCGACCCGCGCGAGCCCGACCACGTGGCGCTTGCCATTGCCGAGCTCGGCTTGCGCTACGTGGTGCTCACCATGGTAAACCGGGATGATTTGGTGGACGGCGGGGCGGGGCAAGTGGCGCGCACGGTGAGCGCGCTCCGGCGTAGCCAGCCTTCGCTGCTGGTCGAAACTCTGGTCGGGGATTTCTGCGGCCGCGAGCAGGACATCGACGTGGTGCTCGAGTCGGATCCGGACGTGTTTGCCCACAATATCGAGGTCACACGGCGGTTGACGCCGCACATTCGCGACCAGCGATGCGGCTACGACCGGTCGCTCCGGGTGCTGTCCAGAGCCAAGCGGCGAGCGACCGAAGGTCTCGTAAAGAGCTCTCTCATGGTCGGCATCGGCGAGACAGACGATGAGGTCAAAGAAGCACTCGGCGACCTGCGCAGCGCTGGGGTGGACGTGGTCACTATTGGACAGTACCTCCGCCCCAGCCCGAAACACGTTCCGGTCGAGCGTTTCGTCGAGCCGAATCTTTTCGCCGAATACGAAGAGTACGCGAAGGGTCTGGGCTTTTGCTGCGTGGCCTCGGGCCCGTTGGTGCGCTCGAGCTACCGCGCGGCCGAGTCGTTCGTGATGGCAAGGCTGGCGGATCGGGTTTGTTCGCGCGGCGAGCCGGGAGGCGTGACGGGCGCGAATGTTACTGCGAAGCCGGTGAAGCCCATAGGGATCGGGCTTCTGAGTCCGGCTTCGCTGGTTCGGCGTTGACGCCTAGTAGCGCGCCTGGCAAGTTCAGAAGATGCCCACCGAAGACGGTTCTCTCATCAACAAGGTAGCCAACAAGCTCAGCGAGCCCCCGCCCTCGGCCGAGCACGGCCTTCAGGGGTCGATTCTCACCGTGGCTGCAGCCTCCTACGGATCGCGTCCCAATGCTGACGAGCAAACCCAACCCACGGGCTTCGATCCCCAAGCCGCAGCTCTATTTGAAGCCGTGGTGGAGAGCGCGTTTCTGGTGGCAAGCGCCGACGGTGATTTCGACGAGTCGGAGCAATCCGCTTTTCGACACGTGGTGATATCGGCTTGTGGGGGTGCGGTGATGGAACAGCAGCTCACCGCTTTGTTGGCGGATCTCGAGGACCAGCTTCAGGAGGACGGCCTCGATCGACGGGTTCTGATGTTGGGGCGAACCATCAACAAACCCGAGCACGCCCGCGAGGTCTTGCGCGTCGCAGCACTGCTGGCACAAGTTTCCGGGGGAGTGAGCGACAGCGAGCGTCAGGTCTTGGAGAAGCTGCGCGCTAGTTTTGGCTTGAACGGCGATGCGGTAGATCGCACCCTCGAGGAAGTGAAAAAGGCCCTGACCGGGTGAGGCCGAGGGCGACTGGAGGGGGCGTCTCTAACAAAATCACCGGTTACCGCAATGGCTTGCCGACAGGCTTACCGCGTGGCGAGGCTTCGACTAGCCTGGCCTTGTCCACGAAGGTAGAACCTCCTCTAGAGCATGGTCTCCGCGGTCCAATCCCTGTCGAATCCCCCTGTGGAAGAAGATGTCATCCGCGTTTTGCGGGACGACGGCACGCTCGACCCACGCTGGGATCCACAATTGTCGATCGAGCGGCTGGTGGAGCTGTTTCGGCATATGGTGTTCACCCGCCTGCTCGACGAGCGATTAGTTGCGCTGCAGCGGCAGGGTCGGATTGGTTTTCACATCGGTTCCGTCGGTGAGGAGGCCGCCATTTTGGGCTCGACCTTTGCCATGCGTGAGCAGGACTGGATTTTCCCCTGTTATCGCGAGTTTGGTGCGGCGCTCATGCGAGGCCTCGCACTTCAAAAATTCTTGGACAACATGTTCGGTAACCGGAACGACACCGTGCT
>DASXTY010000620.1:0-10473 GCA_036505155.1 Polyangiaceae bacterium
GGGGGTCTCGAAGGGTTCCAGACCGATGTGGACATCCCGCTCGAGTTCGGAATCGACCAATGCGTGGGCGACACCTTGTGCGCGGGGGGAATCATGTACGGGCAGCGTGGCATCCCGGCGATTCTCGATTTTTGCAAAGACATCCGCGAAGTGTCCCTGCCCGGATGTCGCCTTTTCAATTATTCCAATCCAATGGCCATGTTGACCTGGGCGGCCAATAGTTATGGCGGTGTGGAGACCTACGGGCTGTGCCACGGCGTCGAACATGGACACTGGCAGGTGGCTGAAGCCCTCGGGATTCCAAAAGAAGAGCTCGACCTGGTGGCGGCCGGCATCAATCACCAAACCTGGTTCGTCCAGCTGCGCCATCGCGGCCAGGACATGACGCCCAAGCTGCTCGAGGCTTTCGAGCGACATCCCGAGTTTTCGAAAACCGAGAAGGTGCGTATCGATGTGTTGCGCCGATTCGGCTACTACAGCACCGAATCGAACGGGCACTTGAGCGAATACGTGCCCTGGTATCGCAAGCGCCCGGAAGAAATCGAGCGCTGGATCGATCTGTCGAGCTGGATTAACGGTGAAACCGGTGGCTACCTGCGGGTGTGCACGGAGCATCGAAACTGGTTTGAAACCGACTTCCCGAAGTGGCTTGCAGAGCCGCCCCAGCAGTACACCAAGGAAAACCGTAGTGGCGAACGGGGCTCCTACATCATCGAGTCACTGGAAACCGGTCGCGTATTTCGCGGCCATTTCAATGTCAAAAATCGCGCGATCATCAGCAATCTACCCAGCGACGCGGTGGTCGAAGTGCCCGGTTATGTGGACGGCAATGGAATCAACATTCCGGTGGTGGGCGACTTGCCACTGGGTTGTGCGGCCATCTGCAATGCCAGCATTACGGTGCAGCGGCTGGCGGTGGAGGCTGCCGTGCGCGGCGACCATCTCTTGCTGAGACAAGCCATGATGATGGACCCGCTGGTGGGCGCGGTGTGCACCCCGCCCGAAATATGGCAAATGGTGGACCGCATGCTGGTGGCTGCGGAGAAGTGGTTGCCGCAATACAAAGCAGCGATTGGCGAAGCCAAAGCCCGCCTCGCCGAGCTCCCGGCCGCGCCCGCAAAGCGAGGGTATCGGGGCGCTGCGCGGCTCAAAACCCGGAGCATCGAGGAAATGCAACGGCATGCCGAACCGGTGCGCGATCTGGGTCAGCCGCAGCCAAGTTAGGATCGTCCAAGGGCCGGCCGGCTCATAGCTAACACGGACAGCGGTACCCGGCAGACCGCCCTCTGGAAGCGCGATTTGATGCGCACAAATTGTCGGTCACCGAGTGGTTGCTTGTCCCGCGCGCCCGGGTGCGCTAGCGAGTGCGCGCGCCCGTGTACCCCAGCAATTGGTGCTGATTAGTGACCGCTTGACTCCGCGCTCCGTGATTTACTTTCTGTGCTTGCTCTGCGCCCTAATGTGGGCGAGTCCGAGCAATGCGCAGGAACAGCCGGACGCCGGCCCGACGAGCGGTGCGGAAGCGCCCGCAGTGAAAGCAGTCGTGCCGCCCAAGCTCTTACATGCCGAGCCGCCGGTGTACCCGGCCGAAGCCGAACGTAACGGCCTTGAAGGGGAAGTTTTGATGAGGCTGACCATCGACAAAGAGGGCCACGTCACCGAAGTCGACGTGGTGGAGCCAGCGGGCAATGGCTTCGACCCAGCAGCCGCGGATGCCGCGAAGAAATTCCTGTTTTCTCCTGCCACGCGCGACGGCGAACCGGTTTCCGTTAAGATCTTGTACCGGCTTTCGTTTCCGCGGAAAACCGCGGCACAGACTCCCGTCGCTGCGCCAAGCCTCGGGGAGCTCGCCGGGGCCTTGCGCATTGCCGGAACCGATGCGCCCCTCGCGGGTGCACGCGTAGAGGTCGTCGGTCCGGACGGATCGCATCACAACACGCAGAGCGATGCAGAGGGGCGCTGGCGCTTGCAAGCGCTTCCGCCGGGTAGTCACCAGGTGAATATCCAGGCCGAGGGTTTCGAAAGTTTGCATATGGCGGAAGTCGTCAGGGGCGGCGAGGCTGCTGAGGTCACCTATAGGATGCGGGTCAAGTCGGAACGATCGGAAGGGTTGGTGGTCACGGTGGTCGGTGAGCGACCACCGCGTGAAGTGACTCGGCGCACTCTGGAACGACGTGAAATCGAAAGAATTCCAGGTACCAACGGCGACGCATTGCGTTCCGTGTTGAGCTTGCCCGGGGTGGCCAGACCTCCGGCGCTGCTCGGCTTATTCATTGTTCGCGGCTCGGCTCCCCAGGATTCGGCGACTTTCATCGACGGCGAACAGGTTCCCATCATCTATCACTTCGGTGGCATTTCCAGCGTGGTGCCCACTGAGCTGCTCGAGCGCATCGACTTTTATCCGGGCAGCTTTAGCGCCAAATATGGCCGGCAAATGGGGGGAATTATCGATGTGGGGCTGCGTGCACCGGACACCGATTGCAAGGTTTTCGGCAATCCGAACGGAGAGCAGGGCTGTTACCACGCGATGGCCCAATTCGATCTCATCGACATGCGCGCGATGGCGCAAGGTCCCATCGGACCATTGAAGAATTGGAGCTTTGCCGTGGCGGGCCGACGAAGCTGGGTCGATACCTGGCTCAAACCGGTCCTAAAGGGACTGGGCGCCGGGGTGACCACCGCGCCGGTGTATTACGACGGGCAGCTTATTCTTAGCCATAAGCCCACGCGGGATTCGGAGCTCCGGCTGCAGTCTTACGTATCCGATGACCGGCTCGAGATCCTCATCAACGACCCATTTGCGCAAGATCCCGGCTTTGGAGGCAATCTGACGTTTCGGACCGGTTTTTACCGGGTCCAGGCGATTTACCAAGTAAAACTTTCCCGCGAAGTGGAGCTTCGGACCATGTCGAGCGCCGGGCGCTCACATCTGGAATTTTCCTTGGGGAATTTCCTATTCGACCTCAAGTACTACCCGGTGTCCCTGCGCAGCGAATTTGGCTGGAAGGTCGCCCGGCAGGTCACGCTGAACGCCGGCTACGACTTCCAGATCGCGCCGTTCGAGCTGAACGTGCGAGCGCCGCCGCCGCCGCGTCCCGGCGAGCCGTCGGCGGGCCCATTTTCGACTCGCCCGCTGCTCCAGCAACACAACAGCGCGACCGCGTTTCGCCCGGGCTGGTACACGGAGCTCGAGCTTACGCCAACCCGGCGCGCCCGAATTGTCCCCGCCGCTCGGGTGGACTACGCGCGGGATTCGGGGCGCGCAGATTTTAGCCCGCGCCTCAATGCCCGTTACAATCTGATAGATTCGAACGACGCGGCCCCGGGACAATCGCGTCTTCGCACCACGGTCAAAGCCGGGGTGGGCCTGTTTCAACAGCCGCCACAGTTTCTGGAGACCGACACGGTATTTGGCACTCCGGGTCTGCGATCTAATCGCGCCATCCACTATTCACTCGGGGGTGAGCAAGAGTTCAGCCAAAACGTAGAGCTTAGCGTTGAAGGCTTTTACAAGGACCTCACGCGGCTTGTGGTGCGAAACCCCACATTAGGCGGGTACGTGTACACCAACCAGGGGAGCGGTTATTCGATGGGGCTCGAGACCATGCTCAAATACAAACCCGACGAACACTTCTTCGGCTGGCTCTCCTACACCTTATCGCGCAGCGTGAGGAGGAACGGTCCGGACGACCCAGAGTACTTGTTTCAATTTGACCAGACACATAACTTTACCATCCTCGGGAGCTACAAGCTCGGTCGGGGCTGGGAGTTTGGCGCCCGTTTTCGGGTGATTTCCGGGTCGTTGGACACGCTTGTCTTAGGACCGCCGGCGCTCCCGTCTCTATATGACGCAGACGCGGGCGCCTACACGCCACTGGAAGGAAGGCCCTCCAGCCACCGCCTGCCGCTCTTTCACCAACTCGACCTCAGGACTGACAAGGGCTGGCAATTCAAAAATTGGCGCTTCTCGCTCTATCTCGACATTCAAAATGCTTACAATAACCAAGCCGTGGAAGCGCTCGTGTACAATTACAACTTCAGTCAACAGTCATACCAGAGGGGACTGCCGTTAATCCCGAGCATTGGTATGCGAGGCGAATTTTGAAACCAGGTTGGGTCTTTTGGGGGTGCTTGGTGTTGTGCACCAGCTGCGATGCGGGCTTCGACCGCGTGAGCGAAGTGAAAACTCTCCGCGTGCTCGCGGTGCAAAAGGACAAGCCCTATACATACCCAGGCGACACCGTGTCGCTCAGCATGCTGTTTCACGACGGCGCGGCGGCCTTTGGCGACGGCGGACCCCGAGCATTGGTACCTTTCTGGTACGCCGGTTGCGTCAATCCGCCCGGTGATCTTTTCTATGGGTGCTTCGACCAGCTGGCTTCACAGAACCCTCAAAATGTCAGCGTGGGCGTCGGAAACCGGTTCTCCCTTCAGCTGCCGAGCGACATCATCAGCAGCCGGCCTCCGCCTCGAAATCCGAGGCAGCCGCCTTATGGTTTGGCCTACGTATTTTTTGCCGTGTGCGCTGGCAACCTGAGCGTGGAGCGTTCGGAGAACCCGCTCGACATCCCGCTCAGATGTCGCGATGCTTCAGGAAAAGTGTTGGGGTCAGACGACTTCGTCGCCGGGTATTCGGCGGTGTACGCTTTTGACCAGCTCGAAAATCGTAACCCTGCCGTCACCGGCTTCGAAGTGAGCGGTCAGCAGGTCACCCCGGACTGCATCGGCGACGCGTGCGTGGACACGATCACGCCGGAGCCGGACTGCTCGAATCCGCTTTTGTGCTTACCTTGCGCGTCCAGTGGGAGCTGTCTCAAAATTTCGGTGCGTCCCACAATTGACCGCGCCAGCATCGAACCGGACCCGGTCGCAAGCCTGGAGTCGGGGACTTTGCTCGAGGAGCAGATGTGGGTTGCCTATTTCGTGGATCGAGGTTCAGTTTCGAGCGAGGTTCGCCTGCTGAACGACGCAACGCGCGGCTACAGCGACAAATTTGGCGTGGATTTTCAGCCGCCCTCCGAAGTCGGGCCGGCGCGGGTGTGGGCGGTGGTTCACGATAACCGTGGCGGAGTGAACTGGGCGCGCCTCACTTTCAGCGTGCGGTAAGCTGTTGTCGCACCACCCCGAATCCTGACACTCAGAGCGCGGAACCTCTCGGAGCCGACGAGCGAGCCATGACCACCCGGTTGCCATACGCGGGCGGGGGCGCCACGTTTTTGGGAGCGCGCCGGCGTTGCTGGGGTGTCAGTTCGGTTCGCGGATCCGAGGTCCGGGGAGGCGACTCGACCCTGGGTTTGGGCTCACTGGCACACGCTCCGAGCAAGCACGCAACCAAGGCGATGGAAACAATACGGGACACGTACCTAATATAGCGCCGGACGCTTAAGGCGCCAGGGAGGTAAGCTCGGTCAATGCTCGGTTTCGTCTTTTGTCTTCTTTTCAACGCGTTCTACCTCCTTTTTTTCCCGCTCTTTTTCTTTCGTCGCAGGAGCGCGGCACCCAAGGGGGGATGGATCGAAGTCAAAGTGGACGGTCCGGTGGTGGAGCTCGGGCGAGCCGCTCGCTTTTGGGAGGTGGGACCGCGTCCCCTTTCTCTCGAGTCACTCCGGCGCGCTATCGAGCTTTCCGCGTCAGACCCTCGGGTGGTCGGGTTTCTGGTTAGGGTTGAAGAGCTCCGGGCGGGCAGCGCGACGGCTACGGCTTTGCGCGAGGCGCTCCTCAGTGCGAAGGCGGTAGGGAAACGGGTGATTGTTTATTTGCCTTTCGGAGGCGCGACACGCGAGTTTTTCGTAGGTTCGGCTGCCCACGTTCTTCTTCTCGGTCCCGAGTCGCACTTGGCTCCAGCCGGGTTCGCAGTGCAAACCCCCTACCTCAAGGACGCCCTTGACCGGGTGGGGGTGGGTGTCGAAGTGTTTTCGCGAGGACGTTACAAGACCGCCGGGGAGCCGCTGATCCTCCGCGAGATGAGCACGCCGCAACGTGAGCAGCTCGAGGCATTCCTCGACGACGCGTGGGGCGTATTGGTGGACGCGCTCGCCACCGGCCGACAAGTCGACAGAGCCCGGGCCGAATCCTGGATCGACGTCGGGCTCTGGTCCGCGCAGGAAGCGATCGAAAATGGGCTTTGCGATGGGGTTGCATACGAGGAGGATCTGGCCAAGACGGTGGACCCCACCCGTGAACACGGCGCGGCTCGCGTCCCCCTTAGGCGTTACATTCGTCGGCGGTCCGGGGGCTGGCGGCCCTTTTCGAGACCGCATCGAATTGCGGTTATCGGCGTCACGGGGCCCATCGTTCCGCGCGCGAGCGGCCCCTTACCCATGTCCAGCGCCGAAGACATTCGGGAAACCATCCGCATGGCGCTGGAGCTCCCGCGATACAGAGGCGCGATCGTCCATATTGACTCCCGAGGTGGCAGCGCCCTCGCCTCTGATCACATCCTGCATGGGTTAAGGCAGCTTGCCGAGCGCAAACCGGTTGTCGCGTGTTTCGGCGACGCCGCCGCGAGCGGGGGCTACCTGGTGGCGATGGGTGCCGGCACCATCGTTGCGCAGCCGAATACCTTGACCGGATCTATCGGTGTCGTGGCGGCGCACTGGACGCTGGGCCAGCTTCTTCAGAGGGTTGGGATTCGAGTCGAGGTGCTCAAGCGGGGGCCCCGGGCCGACCTGCTCTCGCCGGCTCGACCGGTGGAGTCCGCTGAGCGCGCGCTGCTCGATCGACAGCTCGACGCCTTCTACCAGTCCTTTCTTCGAGCCGTATCAGAGGGCCGCAACATGTCGCTGGAGCGGGTCGAGGGGCTCGCGGGGGGCCGGATCTATAGCGGCCGGCAGGCGCTCGAGCTGGGCTTGGTCGACCGGCTGGGCGGATTCGACACCGCGCTGGCAGAGGTGCGGAAAGTCATTGGGCCTCGGGGGGCCAAGCTCAGGCCGGAGTTGCTGGTTGCGTCGACCCGACGGCGTCTGCCCAATCCGGCCCGATGGTTGGCCGCGTGGCTGGAAGGGCGCGGACTTCGCGTCGTTGGTGAGCGTTGGATGATGTCGGCGGGGGTCCCACACGACCGAATTTGGGCCTTTTGTGACGCCGCCGAGCATGATCTTGGCACCTGATGGCCCAAAATGGGACATCGCAGCCTACCAGGGGCGTATAGCCTGTGGCTTAAACGGCGATTGCAGCGGGCAGTTAAATCGGAGACGCTAAGGCCCGCACGGATTAGAGAACTTACTCAGAGCGCATGGCCCAGCCGTCGAGAAACGTAGCCCCGCTCGCGGCGGGGACCGTGGTCAACGATCGCTACGAGATCCGCCAAAGCCTCGGCAAAGGAGGGATGGGCGAGGTGTTTCTTGCCTACGATCGCAGCACGCAACAGGCAGTCGCGCTCAAAGTCGTGCGCGAAGAGTCCCGCATGCCCGGTGACGACGAGGCACTGCGCCAAGAGCTGATATTGGCTCGCTCAGTGAGTCACCCCAACGTCTGTCGTGTTCACGACCTCGCTCCCAGCCCTTGGGGCCCTATCCTGGTGATGGAGCACATCGCCGGTCAGACATTGCATACGCACATTCGGCGTAAGAAGGCGCAGGGGGGATACAGCCCAGACGAGTTTCGAAAAATTGCCAGCGAATCCTGTGCGGGGCTGGCCGCCATCCACGCCCAGGGACTGGTGCACGGGGATCTGAAACCGGGCAATGTCATGGTGACGGCCGAGCGAGCCATCATTTTGGACTTCGGGTTCGCCCAAGAGCGCGCGCGCGTCAGCAAACGACGCCCGGGCGCTCCACCGGACGGGGGTACGCCGAACTACATGTCGCCGGAACGACTGCACTCCGGTGGCGCCAGTCCCGAGGACGATATGTACGCCCTCGGTTTAACGCTCTGGGAAATGTGGACGTGCCGGGTTCCAGAGCCCGGGTATCGCCCGCGTGCAAAACCCATGCGCAGCCAAATCATGTTCGATGTCCCATCCGGGTTGTCCGTGGACGAGGTGAAGCAGATATACCGGTGCCTGAGCGATCATGCGGATCTGCGCCCGCAGACGCGCCACTTGCGGTTTTTCAATCCGACGGCGCTGACCACCAGTCAAGCGCAAATCCCGCACGAAAGGCTATCGCCGGGTCCCCCTCTGGGCCGAGCAATGACCGAGACCTTCGTTTCGGGGGCGCAGGCGCTGCTCATCACCTACGCCACCAACGCCCAGCTTGCTGCGGGCGAGCTCTTTCCGCTGGACAAGCCGGTGATGACCGTCGGACGTCGAACTGGTCAGGATCTGGTGATGCCCGAAGCCACTGTGTCGGGAGCCCACGGTGTTGCGCGCTGGCAAGCGGGCTCCTGGGTTATCGAAGACGTGGGCAGCACCAACGGCACGTATGCGGATTACAGCTACGAGCGAAAAAAGGCAGTCACACTGCTGCACGGCGGGGAGGCCCAGTTGGGTGAGTGCCGGGTGAAGTTGGTCAACTTTACCCGCGGCTCTCCTCAGCACGAGCGCGCGTTGGCTTACCTGTCGAAGCGCGACGGACTGATGGGGTTATTGCGTCGGGAGCATTTTCTACAAGCGCTGGAGGAAGAGCGAGGGTTTGCGGAGTGGAACAACGTGTCGCTCTCCGTTGCGTGTTATCATATTCGCGGTCCCACCCGACACGTCAGCGAGCGACCCACGATTTCCGAAATGCTCGCACTGCGGCGCGCCGCGCAGCGCGTTGTAGAGCTCACCGAAATGCTTCTGCTCAGCATCGTGCCCGTAACCGGCGGCCGCATCGCGCCGCTCAAGTTCGCCATTGCCATGACCGGACCGAGCTTAGAAGAAGCTCGCAACGTGGTCGAACAAGTAGTTTCTCAAGTGCAAGGGCTGATGCCTGAATCACTCGATCTTGCTGCAAGCTTGGTCAAGTCGGAACCTGACAAGCCGCTTGAAACTCTGCTCGATAGCCAAACTTAGTTTTCGATAACGACTAATGCAGGGGCGCGCTCGTCCAGCACGACGCGTGTCTCCTTCAACCATGGCCGGTTCCACCAGACCTCCGTTTCCTTCTGGGCCCAGCGAGCCGGGCCTGCGACGGCTCGGAATCGGCAGGAGTCCGAGCGCGGATCGACCAATCCGCGCCCAACTGGTGGTGGCCTTGGCGGTGGGGTTAATACTGATAGCGGTTCCGCTCTACCTATGGCGCCGGCCAACCGTGCAGAGCGCTACCCCAGTTGCTTCGAGCGGCGCGTCGGACACCGCAGTCGCGGTGGCTTCGGCAGCGGTAACTCGAGTTCCGGAGGCCCACGCCGATGAGCGCGTCAAACTCGGTGAGCCTCAGCGTACCGGATGCAGTGCGCAAGGTCCGGTCCAGGGTCAAGACAACAAGATTTGCGACCGACTTCCGTTCTTCGAAGAGGGGTTGAAGAAAGCCATCACCGAGAACTTCGACTGCGCACCCAAAACCGGAAAAGAGGGCACCCTCAACTACGTTCTCAGCATCGACTTTACCAAGCGCAGCCTGCACATTTACCCCGGAAAAAGCGGCCAATGGCGGGGTCCGCAGGCCCGCCGCGCCGCTCAATGTGTCGAGCGCGCCTTGCCCACTGCCGAGTGGGACAAGATCCCTCATCAGTATCGACGGTACCTGGTGGCGATCCTGGCCACCTATCGCGGTCCGGAATCGAGCCCCGCCGCCCCGCCCGGCCCCTCCGGCGCGCCGGTGTTCGAATGAATTTGCGACCGCTCGGCGGGCGAAAGGAATGAAGTAGCTCGGACTGGCGTATATTCCAAGCGAGTGTCCTCTCACCCACTTGGTCGCGCCCTGGTGTCCTGTCTCCGCAATTCGTTTCCGAATTTCGGACCGGCGCTTCGCGCCGGCGGCTTCGCCGGACAGGACACCAGCATCATCGTCGGGGGGTGCTGGGGCACCCCCCACGGACTTGCTTTGCAAGTCCGTCCCCCCGCGTCCGCTTCGCGTCCGCCCTAGTGTCCCGCTGTGCTTCCGAACTTCCGCGCACCCAAAGGAATTATTCTATGAATCACGGAGACAGGACACTAGTCGAATGCGGTGCCCCGATTGCCCTCGGGGTTCTGCTTTTCACGTGGGCCTGCTCGCGGGAGCCAACCACTCGGCCAGCCAGCTCCGTTCTCACTCGCATCGCGCCGGCCAAGGCGCCGAGTGCGGCCCATGCGCCCCCGAGCGTCGTGGCGACCAAGCTCGATCGCGCGAGCGCCACGCATCTGCTGAACCGTTTTGCGTTCGGGCCGAGCCCACACGACCTCCAGCAGGTAATGGAGCTCGGGGCGCAAGCTTGGTTTGCGGTTCAGCTGGAGCCCGACAAGCTCAGCGATGTCGGCGGCGATCAAGCGCTGGCTCCTTATAAGGATGTCCTGGCTCCCCCCGCGGAGATCCCGAAGCGCTTCGCCAAATACGACATGCTGGCCGAGGACGACGGTGAAGAGGTCGCGCTGGGAGCGCGGATCAATCGGGATACAGATTTTTCAAGGGTGAT
>DASXTY010000621.1:0-5519 GCA_036505155.1 Polyangiaceae bacterium
TCGGCGCCCTCATCGAAAATGTGCTCGATTTCGCCAAAGTGGAACGCGGCAAGGCTGCCTATGAGTTTACCACCGGGAACCTGTCAGACGTGGTGACACGAGCCGTTGAGGCTTGCCGCGTGCGCGCAGAGCGCGAGCAGGTGGTGCTGGAGCTGAACGTTGCCAGCGACCTACCTCCACTGCGATTGGACGAGAGAGCCATCGAAGTCGCGATTTTCAACTTGGTGGACAACGCATTGAAATACGCACCCGATGGGGGCCGGGTGTCGGTATCGGTGACGGCGCGCCAACAGTTTGCGGAGATTCGGGTCACCGATGCGGGCCCCGGCATCCCGGTCGAAGAGCGCGAGCGCATTTTCGATCGCTTCGTGCGGGGCAAAAGCGCGCTGCACAAGCGGGTCCGCGGCAGCGGCATCGGGCTAGCCCTGGTAAAGCACATTGCCGAAGCGCACGGTGGCAAGGCGTGGGTGGAGGC
The DNA here is from genome assembly GCA_036505155.1 of Polyangiaceae bacterium. GTDB lineage: Bacteria > Myxococcota_A > Polyangia > Polyangiales > Polyangiaceae > DASXTY01. Next base: position 476 of record DASXTY010000621.1, read on the forward strand.
CGCCTTCCCGCGCGGAGGCAGTTTCGTTCTCTCCATCCGCATCGACCAGGCTCGCGCCTCAGCGCGCGACCTCGCCGTCGTCGCTGGCTGACTGGAGCTTCAGCAGTTCCTTGTCCGTGAGGTAGATCGGGTTCGATCCGGCTGGCGGAGCCGCAGCCGGTGCGCCGCTCGCGGAAGGCGCTGGCGCGCTCTTGGCGGCGGGAACGCCGGGCTCCTCGGTTTGTTCATCAGCCGCCTCGTCGGTCGCGATCTGCGGGGGCGCGGAGGCGGACGGCGCCACAGCGGATGCGGCTGGTGAGGGGGGCGGTAACGGGGGCAGGGCGATGGCATCCAGCAGCGCGTCGTATTGAGCCTTGGTGCGCGTAAACTCAATGCGTTCGTCTCCAGCGAGCGAATGCATGCCGTCCAGATCCAAAGTCTCCGGATCGATGAATTTCCCATCCTTCTTCGCACTGAAGTGCAGGTGCGGGCCGGTCGAGCGCCCGGTCGAGCCCACATAACCGACAACTTCCAAGCGCTTTATGCGATCTCCAACCTTGAGCCCCTCGGCGAAACGGGACAAATGCGCGTAGCCGGTTTCGATTCCGCCGGGGTGTTGAATCGTGGCCAGGTTGCCGCTTGGACCGGCGGGCCCCATAAAACTCACGATCCCATAGGACGACGCGCGAACCGGCGTTCCGATGCCGGCCCCGAAGTCAGTCCCGGTGTGGGGCATGATGCGCTTGAGCAGCGGATGAAAGCGCTTGGGGTTGAAACGTGACGTGATCGGGGCGTCCGGGATCGGCTTACGCCAGCCTCCCTCGTGGGGAGCGCGACCGCGCGCGTCGAAGTGTCCGTGCGACTTGGGACCGCGAAAATAATAAATGCGCGTCGGTTCCGCACCGGCGGCGGGCGGTCGAATCTCGACCGCTTCGACCCCCGAATAACGCGCGAACTCGCCCAGGACCGTGACTTCCTGAGCAATCACGCGAAGGATGGTACGCGGCTCGAGCCGATCCAGATCTTCATGGCCGTCCAGCGCATCGGCCAAGACTTTGGAAAGGCCTGACTCGAACCCAGCCCGATCCGCGGCCGCATCGAAACCGCCCGCATCGATCACGATGGCTCCCTGCGCGCGCTCGCGGCGCACTGAGAGATCCAGGCGACTGCCGGTGAGCAACCCGTCTCGCCCCTCTTTGGCCTGATACACCTCTTCTTTACCGCCGATGTATTCAAAGGCTTTAATCCGAGAGGTGCCGCGCTCGAGAAGCGCCACGAATCGATCGTCCTTTTTACATTGATCGAAATTTCTGAGGCCCTTAAGAGCGACCATAACTCGATATACTTCTTTTTCCGGAGCGCCGGCGGTCTGAACCGCGGCCAGAAACGACTGCTCACCGACGCGCCCCTCGATGACTCGAAAATTGGGCGCCGCCTTGGCGTCCGCAATCCGCCACGGTCCCGCTAGTTTCACTCGCTTTTTTTTGGGGATCTGGAAAGAATCGGGCGGAGGCTGGGGTCGACTTGCAGCCACCGTCGCCGGCTGCGCCTTGCGACTCCGATCGAGGTTCATCCCCAACGCGACCAATGTGGTCACCGTGACTAATCCCATCAACGTTCCGAAGACCGCAATGAGCGTAGGCGAGAGCTGGCGCGCCTTCGGCCGCGACCCCGTTACCCATGGCCGCGCCAGTCCCGTCGCCGGCTCCTCGACAACCCCTTCCATGTTTGGATCGGAAAGCTCCGAGTCCTCGGCAGCGGCATCCCGCTGATTCGCGTCCGCTCCAAACTGCTCAAAAATATCTCGCTTGATGTGGGCTGTCGGCTCGCCCGGTGAAGATCCTTCGTCACTCGGATCAGGCTGCACGCTGCGAGCGCGGGCGAGCAATCGCTCGCGAAGACCCATCCCCCGAGTTTCCGAGCGAAGCGAGGCTGGGCCTTGCGAAACCGGCTCCGAGGGCTCCGCTTCTTCTCCGTCACGAGCTAGCGGATCGACCACCTGACCCACATGGCGTGAACCCCCCGCGTTCGCTGAAGACGCCACAAGCTCCCGAGCTAGCAGTCAGAGGTCGAATCGGCAAGCAGCCCCGGTGACCCGCCTCTCGAACCCGGGAAAAAGCTGGAAAATACCGGTTTGCCCTTGGCCCCGCGCACACTTTCTAAGAAACTCGCAGGCATATGGACCCGCACCTGAAGCAATTGCTGCACCAGGCCCGTGAGCACTACGACAGGTCCGAGTTCGATAAGGCAGAACCACTGCTCCGCCAGGTGCTGTCGAAAACCGACCAATTTGCAGATGTCTACAACATGCTCGGCGTGATCGCTCACAGTCGGGGAAACCTGCCGATGGCGGAAACTCACTTCGAACGCGCGGTGGGGCTCAATCCCAACTACACCGAAGCGCGTATCAATCTGAGCGTGACCTATAACGACCTTGGCAAATACGAGGCCGCGCGCGCCGCCTATTCACAAACCAAGGAGTCGGGGTCCAGCGGTGCAGCCCAAGTCGATCCGTTCGTCAAAGGCAAGATCGCCAACATGCACGCGGATCTGAGTCAGGCATATCTCGATGCTGGTATGCCGGCTCAAGCAATCCTGGAGCTAGAAAAGGCAGTCGCGCTGTGTCCCACCTTCGCGGACCTTCGCACGCGGCTGGCCGCGTTGTACCGCGACCAGGGAAATCCGGCGCTTGCCAAGGAACAGCTTGAGCAAGCCAAAGTTAGCAACCCCAAATATGTGCAAGCCAGAAACGCGCTGGCGGTGATCCTGCTGGGAGAACATAACTACGCCTTGGCGGAGGCGGAGCTCGAGGCGGTGCTGGCCGAGGACCCACAAAACCGCACTGCACAGATGTATCTCCGGCTCGCCCGCTCGGAGCAGGCAAAACTGGCCGGCGAGCCGGGAAGCGCGTGATTGCGAAAACCGCATCCGGTTGGCAAAAAACTACGCCTCCCACCCGGTCGTTTTCGGCGCTTTGGCGGCGGCTGCGGGGCGGCGAGCTCACGCCGTATCGAGCCGCCGCATCCATCGGTCTCGGGCTATTTATCGGCTGCTTGCCGGTCTACGGCCTGCACTTTCCATTGTGCGCGCTGGTCTGCTGGCCGTTCCGATTGGATTTGGTGAGCTGTTACCTTGCGGCCAATATCTCGAATCCGCTGATGGCTCCGGTCCTTCTGGTGGGGGAGGTGGAGCTCGGGGCGCTGGTTTTGACCGGAAGCTTCGTGCCCTGGGACATCGCGCGGGCGCAAAAGACCGGCGTCATGGGGTTTGCCGGTGAAGCCGCACTAGGAGCGGTGCTCGCCGGGTGTCTATTGGGGACGATCGGCGGGTGCGCCGCCTGGCACGTCGTGCGGCGTTTGAGAGAGCGTCGACACAGCAGTGGCGCAAACCGGTTCGAAGCTGCCATTGCGAAAACCATCGGTCGGTACCGCAAGCTCCCGCGCGGGCATCGGGTTTACGTTTCTGCAAAATTGCGCCTGGACCCGGTTCTTCGCTGTTTGGTCGATTTGAACGAAAACCTCGGGCGTGTGCTCGATCTGGGAGCCGGGCGCGGGCAGCTCGGCCTGTGTCTTTACGAGCTCGGCCTGGTTCGGTCGCTTTTGGGCTACGACTCGGATCCGAGCAAGGTTCAGGTTGCGCGCCAGGCCGCCGGAGACGACGCCGTGTTCGAGTGCGAAGACGTGCGACACTGCGAAATACCCGCCTCCGATACGCTGCTGGTGATTGACCTTCTGCACTACCTTCCGCCCGACGACCAAACCACTTTGCTCGACCGGCTGGCGCGGGCGGTGCCAAGCGGCGGCCGACTCATCCTGCGTGAAGTGGACAGCAGGGCCGGGATGCGCGCTCGGCTGACGCGGTGGGCAGAGCGCATCGGCCGATTTTTGGGCGTCAATCGGGGCCCCGCCATGGCTTTTCCTCGGATTCAGCAAATTGTGGAAGGGTTACGCTCCTGTGGGCTCGATTGCCGAATCGAGTCCGCCTCCCAGGGCACGCCGCTGGCGAATTCGCTGATTATCGCCAGGCGACGTGAGTCGAGTGGTCGCAAAACTCTATGACCTCGGCGTCCAGCACTTCCGCCGTGAGCGCCAGCGCCCGGCCCGCCGCGTCTTTTACCAAAGGGCGTTCGCCGGTGAGCTCTTCGATCGATGTAACACCGTAGTCGCGAATGCCGCACGGCACGATCAAATCAAACCAAGCGAGATCCGTGGTGAGATTGAAAGCAAACCCGTGCATGGCAATCCAGCGCGAGATGCGCACGCCGATCGCGCCCAGCTTGGCGGGATGACGAGCCCGTTCGAAACCGGACCAGGAGCCCGCTGCACCGCGGTCCGCCCATAGTCCAACCCATGCGGGTGAGTTACCGGCAGCCACGCCGTAGCTCTCTGCAAGACGCCGCATCACCTCGGTGAGATCGCGCACGTAGCGCCGGACATCGCGTCGGTTGGGAGAAAGGTCCACGATCGGGTACGCCACCAGCTGACCGGGCGCGTGTAACGTGACATCCCCTCCCCTGTCGGTTTCGGCGACCTCAACGCCGCGCTCGGCCAGGATGGAAGCTGGAGCCAGCAGGTGCGCTTTACGAGAACCACGCCCCAGGGTCACAACCGGCTCGTGCTCAAGCAGCAGCACCGTATCGACGGTTTCGTATTTCCGACCGGCGTGTAAGCGGTATTGAAGGTCATTTACGGGCGCGTAGCGCCGGCGCCCAAGCCATATGCCGCGCAGCTGTCTCTGCAACCAAGCTACTCCGGTACTTTTTCGCCCTGGTCTCGCATCTGCTCCCGCAGTGCCTCGATCTGATCGGTGAAAACCCCCGCGATGTCCGGGTCGAACTGGCTGGAGGAGCAGCGCACGATCTCTCCAATGGTCACTTCATGGGGCAGCGCTCGGCGGTAGGCGCGGTCCGTGGTCATGGCGTCGTAGGTATCGGCCACGGCAATGATGCGCGCCACTACCGGTATTTCTTTGCCGGCCAGCCCCAGTGGGTAGCCCCTCCCATCCCAGCGCTCATGGTGGAGATAAACTCCCGGGATCACCGGACCCAGAAACTTGATGGGATCCA
>DASXTY010000622.1:0-4657 GCA_036505155.1 Polyangiaceae bacterium
AAACCCGGCTCGGGGTGAGCGGCGAGAGCTTCGCGAGCGCGCAAGACAACTGCTGGGAGCGGCGCTGGAAGAGTGGGAGCGCATCCAGGGTCGGTCCCGCGGAAGGTTCGACGACGCGAAACTCTGGGAGCTACTGGCGGCAGTGGTGATGAGCCACGGGGTGGAATCGTGCGCAGCGCTGCTGGGCATTTCCGAACCACGACGTCGCCAGCTACGCGAGCTGTTTCAGCGGACGTGCGCGCTGGGCGGGTCCCCAGTCTCGCGAAGCTTCCGTCGCATGCGTATCAAATTGATACATCAATTCGGACCCCTCCAGGTCTCGATCGACGGGCTCGGTGAAATGTACGAAAGCCTGCTCGAGCTCGGGTTGGCCCGGGACCGCCGTCGGCGACCAACTCTGCTGCCGGGTCACGGCCGCCACCTGAGCGGTAGCTTTTACACTCCGCGGGATTTGACCCACCAGGTGGTCTCCACAGCAATGCAGCCCCTGCTCGAGCGAGCGGTAACCGCCGGTTCGCCGGAGCTGCTTCTGTCGCTCAGAGTCTGCGATCCGGCGATGGGCGCGGGAGCTTTTCTTTTGGAAGCGTGCCGGCAGCTGGCTGAGGCGCTGGCGGTTTTTCGCGAGCAATTGGGACTTCCCCGGGAGGGTGTCGCGGGGCTTCGCAGGGTCGCGGAAAATTGCATTTATGGAGTCGATCTGAGCCCGCTCGCGGTGAGCTTGGCCCGCGCATCGGTGTGGCTCCTGGTCGGCGACGAGTCCCTTCCGGTGCGAGCCGTCGCCGAAAAATTGCTCCCCGGTGATGCACTGAACGAGGCCTCCTTCAACTGGACTCGGAGCTTCCCCGAGGTGAGCGCGCGGGGTGGCTTCGATGTGGTCATCGGCAATCCCCCCTGGGTCGCGTACGCGGGGCGCGCCGCCAGGCCGCTCGACCCGAAGCTCCGGGCCCATTACGCGCGCCGTTTTCGCGGATTTCGCGGTTACCCCACGCTGCACGCCTTGTTTATCGAACGCGCCGCCGAGCTTGCGCCACGAGGAACCGTGGCCCTCTTGGTTCCGAGCCCGGTCGCCGATCTGGATGGATACCGCGCCGTAAGATGCGTCCTCACCCGCACGCACGCGCTGCGCGAACCCCTGCTCGAATTCGGTCAAGACGCGTTTGTCAACGTGACTCAGCCCTGTTTCGCTCTCATCGCAGACGCGAGCTCGGCCGCCACTGAAAGCGACCAGCCGTGGAAACTAAGAGAACGGCAACGCGCACTCTCTGCTGCCGAACCGCTGGCGCCGCCTCGAGCTCTCGTGCAACTTACCGATATGCCGCGTTTTCCGCGCGCGCTGTTCGGCGAGATGGGGTTTCAAACTACTCGACGCGCTACCATGAAGCTGTGTTTGCGGGCGAGCGCGCCGGACGCGCGGCATCGCTATCCGTTGCTCCAGGGGCGTGACGTCAGTGAATTTCGCGAAGGCGGCGCGCGGCTTTACCTGTGCGCCGATCCCGAGCGAGTGCGGTGGGCTGGATGCCGGCTGCGACCCGAAAGCGACTACCGGCGGGTGCGTTTCGTCGTGCGTCAAACGGCGTGCGTACCCATCGCCGCCCTGCATGGAGGCTTGCCCTTCCGTAACACGCTGCTCGCGGGATTCGAGGTGGACGGTCTTTGCCCGGAGCTAGTGGTCGGCTTGCTCAACAGCGCGCTTTACCGCGCCTGCCATGTGGCCTCGCAGCGTGATGCCCGCCAGGCCGTCTTTCCGCAGGTCAAGGTCGGCCATTTGCGCTCTCTGCCTCGGCCGCCGGAAAAGAGCGCTCTAGTTTCCCAGATTGTGAAGCTCACCTTGTGTGCAACCCACTCCGGGATCGATTCCGAGCTCTTCCGAGAGCTGGATAGAGCGGTCTTCGATCTATTCGACTTATCGGGACCCGAGCGCGACGAGGTGCAAAACTTCGTCTTCAAACACGTCCGGAGACAACGGGTTTCAGGGGTCGGGGGCTAGTGTGTGTCCAAGAATAACGAGTGGAGCCGAGGGGGATCGAACCCCTGACCTCATGACTGCCAGTCATGCGCTCTCCCAGCTGAGCTACGGCCCCGGGGAAGTGAACGTCGCTCATACCACTATTCGAGCCCGCGCGGTTGCCTCGCTCCGGTCGGCAGGGGGAGCGCACGCATCGGGTTGGCAGGGACCCCCGGAAGCGGTGCGCCCGGCGCCGGCTTGACGCCGCCCGCATCGGCGGAAGCACCGCCGGCGTCCTGCTGGGACTGGAGCTCTGCGACGGTTTTTCTCTGTCGGTGCGTGACCGCAAACGCCAGAATGGCCGCCAGCAATAACCCGCATCCAAGCAGCGGGAGCCACATGGGCGTGTGGGGCTCGCCCACCTCTAGCGCCGGCTCGCCCACCGAAAACTCTCCGGCTGACTCCGACTCGTCGCCGGTTTCGTCATGGGACGCGTGCGGGCCGGGGTCTTCTTTCATGCTGCGACTCTATGCGCGTTTCGGCCGCCAGGGTCAAGCGAGCTGGCCCCGAGCGCGCTTGCGCCTCGGACGCACTCGTTCCGCGTGCGCGACCTGTCGTCGTATGCTTGACCCGTGTTGCTCCGAGTCCTACTCTCGAATTTGGACGCTGCGCAGGCCGTCCGCATGCGAGCGCATGGCGCAACAGCAACAACGCTATAAGGTCATCGAGAAGATCGCTTCCGGCGGGATGGCGGAGGTGTTCCGGGCCGAAAGCGCGGGGCTGGAGGGCTTCAAAAAGACGGTCGCCATCAAGCGCGTCCTTCCGCACCTCTCGGAGCGCAAGCAGTTCATCGGAATGTTCCTGGATGAAGCGCGCCTCAGCGCCCACCTGTCGCATTCGAACTGTGTGCAAGTTTTCGACATCGGCGTTGGCGACAATACCTACTTCATCGTCATGGAGTATGTGGATGGGGCCGACCTCAAAGCCATCGTCGAGCATCGGAAGTCGACTGGGCAGCCATTTCCGGTAGAGGAAGCGGTTCTCATCTGTGTGCGCCTGTGCGAAGGGCTTTCTTATGCGCACGAACTGGCTGATGGGAAAGGCGAAAATCTGCACATCGTCCATCGAGACATGTCCCCGCCCAACGTGCTCATCACGCGGAATGGCGAGGTCAAGATCGTGGACTTTGGGCTCGCCAAGGCCAATAGCCAACTCGAAAGAAGCGAGCCGGGAATCATCAAGGGCAAGTTCAGTTATCTGTCTCCCGAGGCGGCGCAGGGCCTGCCCATCGACGCGCGCACCGACATTTTCGCGGTCGGCATCATCCTGTGGGAGTTATTGGCCGGGCGCCGTCTCTTTCTCGGGGAAACCGATCTGGAAACGGTGCGCATGGTGCAAGCCACGCGCGTGCCGCCGATCACCTCCATCAATGGACGGGTCAGCCCGCAGTTGGAAAAGGTGGTGTCGCGCGCGCTGGCTGCCGACACCACCCAGCGCTACCAGAGCGCTCGCGAGCTGTGCACCGATTTGAATAAGGTGCTTTTCAGTCTCGGCCGCCCCGTCTCGTCGTACGACATCGCTCGCCTGGTCGAGCCGCTGTGGGTCGAGCACAAGAGGAAGCGGCGAGATCGAGTGGACCGCGGCGCCTTGATCGGAACCTTGATCGATGAAGCGCTCATCGAATTCACCTCCTTGCAACCAGGAAATGGGGAATCGAAACCGAAAGGCGACGCCTCGGCCCCGCTCAATCTGGGTTCATTCGAAAATAGCCAGGATTGGTCACAGGACCTCGGCGGAGCCAAATACGACGATGGCTTGGATCCGGTAGAAGCGCCACGCTACGAGCTCGGGGGGCTGGCTTCCCTGGAAGAGGAGGAAGCGCGTTCACGCCGCCGTTCTCAATCGCTGAGTCGCCCCCCCGCGGATAGCGTCAGCATCAGAAACGATTCCGAGACCTCGGTCCCATCAAAGTCCGGGGGCAAGCGCGGCGTTATTGCCGTCATCGTTCTGTTATTGGTCCTCGCCGGAATGGCCGGCGCCTACTTCAGCGGCATCGTGCCCAAAGCCCTGATCAATCGTTTGATACACTGACCGAAGTCGTGGTCGTGCTCGTAAACGCTGACGCTGACGCCCTTCAACGGTCCGCGCTGGGCGCGTGACCGAAATGGCGGTGGTAATCACGCGACAACTCGTGGATTCGAGCGTAGCCGACGCGCGCCGCGATTTCCGAGATGGTGAGCTCTGACTGGAGGACCAAACCGCGGGCGAGGCTCAGGCGCACGTGTTTCAAGCGCTTCATAGGCGGGACGCCCACCGCTTCCTGGCACGAGCGCGCAATGGTAGCGGGGCTGCGGCGAGTCATCTGGGAAAGAGAGTGAAGACTGAAGGGCCGGCTCAGATCGCGTCGGCACTCGGTCTCGATTTCCCACCAGAGCCGGGTCACGGGGTCGAGTCGCCCGCTTCGCTCCGGCAAAGTGGTGAGCTCAGATAAGATCTGGAGCAAGAGTGACTGAACGCGCAGCTCTCGCACCGGAGCCGCTTCCGCTCTCCACGCGTCATGGAGCTGTTGAAACAGCGGTCGAAGGCGCCGGTGGCCAGGCATCAAACGATTTTCGAAGTCCGGCGGCGGAAGCGCAGGCGCCACGAAATTGACGCTGTAGAAGGTCCAGGGCGCCTTGAGGAGGACGCCCCTAACCAGCTCGTCTTCGTGAT
>DASXTY010000623.1:0-5075 GCA_036505155.1 Polyangiaceae bacterium
AAGGTTATTGAAGTTCTGGCGAACCGTGCGGGAACCGGCGGGCACGCTGAAAAGGCTGCCCGGCGCGCCCCATAGTTCTTTTCACCAACGAATGGGGTAAAAGTGGGGCTTTTTGTAAAGCCCGGGAATGGACCGGTAAGCCAGCGGTTTGACCGGCCTTGCCTGCCTCGATATCGTGGGAAATCGACATCTTCGCTTCGTCCTCGACGGTGGCCGGCAACGCGTTTGCGACACCTTCGACCCGACTCACGCGCCGTCGGGCGTTCCTGTAGTCTTTCGTAACCCTCCAAGATGGCCACCAAGGTTCTGGTCTTCGAAAGTGACTCGGCGTTCGCCGACCAGTTGAAGAGCGGTCTGGCTCGTTACGGGTGCCAGACCTCCGTGGTCGACGACGCCACCGTGGGGTTGCAAGTCGCGCACGGCAATAAGCCGGATCTCATCCTTTTGTCCATCGAGCTCCCCAGGATGAACGGCTTTTCCGTGTGCAACAAGCTCAAGCGGGACGCCGCCCTCAAGGACGTCCCGCTCATCATCATGAGCAGCGACTCGACTGAGGAGACCTTCGAGCAGCATCGGCGGCTTCGGACGCGCGCCGAAGACTACGTCCACAAGCCCATCCGATTTGAAGAGCTGGTCTCCCGCATCCAGGAATTCGTCAAACTACCGCAAGCCGGCACCGCCGATGAAGAACCCATCGACGCCGACGAAATCGAAATCGATGACGCCGAGCCTCTCGAAGAGCTGGAGAACATCGCTCCCCAATCCGCGGAACCGGAAAGTTTCGGAGGAGATGCGGTCCGAGCCGAGATTGTCGACGATACGCAAGCCAAGCCGGTAGCGCTCCCCCGCGTTGGCGACGGCGCCAAGGCTGGGATCGACCAGGATGTCAATGAATTCGCGGAGCAAGCCTTCGGCGCGCTGATCGAGACGCGACCGGCGCAGAAGCCAATTAGCGAGCCTGAAGTGAAAGCGGTTGAAGACGACGAGCCCGCGTCCGGCACTGCTCGCTCCGGCCTGACCCCGGTGGGCAAGGCCAAGCCGGCAGCGGTGAGCCCGACCGCGCCGACAGACCAGAAACACCAGGTCGCAATGCGCTTGCTGCAGCAAGAGTTGGCGGCTGCAAAAAAGACCATTTCCGAGCTTCAGAGCGCGGCCAGCAAGCCGGCCCGCGACAACCCTGAAGTGCAGCGACTTCAGAAGGAGCTGGACGAGGCCAAATCCAGACTTGTTTCCGGCAAGACCTCGAGCTCGACGGCGCGAGAGTTTCTCGATCTGCGTGAGCAGCTGAACCGGAAGGACAAGGAAATCTTGGAGATCCGCGATACGCTGACTCACAAAGAGAAAGAGCTCTTGTCGTTCCGGGACAATAACCTGAGCCTGGAACGCGAGCGAGCGGATTTCCAGGACCGCATCGGCGACCTAGAGAAGCAGGTCAGCGACTTGAACAAGGCGGCGGAGGCGCACCGAAACGACAGAGAGCAGGCCGTCAAACGCGCCGACGATTTCAAGCGAAAATGGGAAAAGCAGCGGACGGACTTGGAAGCGCGCAGTCAGGAGCTAGCCGAGCTCAAGGCGCAACAGCAAAAGGCGGCCGCCGAGCAACAAGAACGCGAAGCAACCCTGCGCTCGGAGCACGAACGGGCGCTCGAGCAAGCGCGCGCAGCGCTGCAAGAACAGCTAGCCTCGGTTAAGGCCGAGTCCGAGCGCCGTGTCGGGGAGCGGGAATCGGAGCTGACCCAAGAATTCGAGGCAAAAATCTCCGCCCTCCACCGCGCCAACCAGGACGCCCTGAACAAGCTCAAGGCAGAACAAGGGCAGGCCCTGAGCGAAGCCGAACAGGCTGCGGCGACGCGGCTGAGCGCGCGGGAAGCGGAGTTACAATCTCAGCACTCGGGCGAAGCCGCTCGGATGACCCAGTCGCACGAGGCCGCGCTTGACGCTTTCAGAACCGAGAAGCAGCAAGCCGAAGCCGCTCGCGACGACAAGATCGGCGCGCTCGAGCAGTCAGTTCGGTCCGCGCAACAAACCATCGAGGAAAACCGGGCGGCGATGAGCTCGTTGGAAACCAAACTCGCCTCGCAAGCACAGGAGCTCGAACAAACCCGGAAAACGGTGGAGGAAACGGGTGCGTCGGCCGACGCGCTGCAAAAGCAGCTGGACGAGCGGACCGGGGAGCGAGATGGCCTGCGCGAAACGGTTGAGGAGCATGCAACCACCATCCTGTCGCTCAAGGGAGAGCTGAACACGTTAAGAGACGAGGTGGCCCGAAAGACCAGCGAGCTCGAGCGCGAGCTCGAAGGCGTGCGCGAGCAGCTGAGGGACGAGCAACGTAAGATGCAGGCGGCGCGCGACAAATGGGGCGAGGATCGGGCGGCGCTCGAGCGCGCCAAAGACGCCCTTGCGGCGGCCCTCGCGCAAATCGAAGACACCGAAAACCGAGAGCTCCAGTAGCAAACTGGGGTGAGCTGGCCGCGACCCGATTAATAGGGTACTAGCTTCGCTCTTGTTGCCATGCATCTCGATGCTCGTTCGAAGCTGTTCATCATTCTGAGCAGCATTTTTTCAATCTCCCTCGTGGTCGGCGACATCATCGGTGGAAAGCTCATCCAGACCGCCCCCTGGGGTCAGCCGGTCACGCTCACGGTCGGCATGATTCCGTTCCCAATTACGTTTCTGCTGACGGATGTGATCAATGAGTTTTACGGCAAACGCGCTGCCCGCTTCGTCACCATCGTCGGGTTCTCGATGGCGCTGCTTGCCTACTTGTTCATTGGCATCTCGGCTTCGATTCCCATTGCACCCATGACCAGGGACCCAGGCTGGAAGGGCGTTACCGAGGACGCGTTCAACAACGTCTTCATGAGCTCGCGCCGCATGATCGCAGCTTCGCTCACCGCTTATCTGGTGTCGCAATTCACCGATATCGCGGTGTTCCATGCGCTGAAGGAGCGCACCGGCAAGCGGGTATTGTGGCTCCGGGCATCCGGGTCCACGGCTGTCTCACAGCTCATCGATACCGTGGTGATCAATCTGCTCGCTTGGTGGGGAGTGATGAGCGGCAAGACCATCCTCAACATCATGCTGTCGTCGTATGGCGTGAAGTTTCTTATCGCGATCGGCCTCACTCCAGTGATTTATGCGGTGCACGCGGTGCTGCAACGGTTCTTGAATCTCGATCCGGTAACGCTAGGCCCAAACGGCGAGGTGCTGGGGGGCACGCCGAAGACGTTGCCCAGTCCGCAGGGGCTGGAATGATCCGGGATCAAGGATCAGGTGACAGAGGCGCGCAGCCCTAGCCCAAGAGATGCGCCGGATAGCTCCCCGGATCTGACCTGCCCTTGCGCCGCACCCAGCCCCGTGCTGTCCTTTCGGGCGTGCCGAGCGCGACCGCCGGCAGGCCGGCCAAAATGCGGTTTTGGGTTTTGGTCGTGGTGGGTATCGTCATCGCGGGGCTTGGACTCGGCTTTGTCGCGGCTCGGCTGTCTGCGAACCGAGATATCGCAGAAGACGCCACCACGGCCGTCAAACCCGGCCCCAGCGTGATCGTCGCCGTGCACCATCTGGCACGGCTGGAGGGCGCTCGTTACGACCTGGAGCGCGTCATCGAGCTCACCGACGAACAGTCGCACCTTTTCGGTTTCATAAAATCCAAAGATGCCATCTTGGTGGTCGCCTCCGGCAGCGTGGTGGCGGGGGTCAATCTAGCGCAGCTGGCTGATTCGGACGTTGTCGTAAATTCGAAGGCCGGTAAGGTGCAAATGCGTCTGCCCCACTCCAAAGTGCTTTCGTCTCGGATCGACAACGAGCGCACTTACGTTTATCGGCGTTCCACTGACTGGTTGGCAGAGCGAAAAGAGGGCCTAGAGGCGCGCGCGCGTTTGGAGGCAGAGCGCAGCATCGTGAAGGCGGCGCTCGACGGCGAGATTTTACAGCGCTCCGACGCCAGCGTGAAGCGCACCATCGAGAGTTTGGTCCGCTCGTTGGGATACCAGGACGTTCAGATCGAGTTTGTAGGGCAATGAGCCGGTCAGTGATACGCGTCCGCCTGCCTCAACATGAAGGGCGCGACCTCCGCTAGAAACCGCTCGCCGTGCTCGGTCACCATCTCGTAGCTGCCGCGCATGGATCCGAAGGGGGTCGGCAGCGGACAGCCCGAAGTGTATTCGAAGCTCTCGCCGGTTTTCAAGACCGGCTGGCGTCCTACCACCCCCGAACCGCGGACCTCCCGAACCTCACCCAGGGCGTCGGTAATGATCCAGTGCCGATTCAACAGCTGCACAGTTTCGGCGCTGTGGTTGGTAATGCGAACCGTGTACAGGAAAAACCACTGCTGTTGCTGTGCATTCGAATGCTCGGGAGAATATTGCGATTCGACCCGAACCGAAACCTGGCGAGTGGAGGCTTCCGAACCTGGCACGTCTTCAAGCCTTCGCCCGATTCAGGCGTGCTTCGGCTTCCAACACTTCGGCTTGCCATGCGGGATCGACCGGTGACACCAGCCCGGCCACTTCTTGCGGTGACGCGCCTTTCTCGATGGCCAGGCGCGCGCGCTCAGAGCCGGTGAGCAGGTCGAACGCCAGAACCTCGGCTTCAAACTCGTACGCCTCGGTGCGGAAATGAAAATCGTCCGGGGCCTGCCCGCGCGCCGCGGTGATGAGGTAGAGATAGGTCGCCACCGGACGAAACAGCCGCCAATCGATGACGTGCAGCATCACGCCATGACACACAGTGTTGGCGTGTTTGCCGAACATCGGTCGAAAGCTAACCGGTCGGATTTGCGCCCCTGGAGCGCCGAGCTCGCGCAGAGCGCCGGCGAGCGCAGAAGCATCCAGAAAAGGCGCTCCGATCAGCTGGAAGGGGGCGGTCGTCCCGCGGCCCTCCGAAAGGTTTGTCCCCTCGACCAGGCAGGCTCCTGGGTAGACCAGTGCGGTCTCCAGCGTGGGCATGTTCGGTGATGGCATGATGAACGGTCGTCGCCATGCTTCGGCGGTGCGAAGGCGCTCCCAGCCTCGCGTGGGCACCACCGAAAGCGCCCCCTGCGCTCCGAGCGGATGACCATCCCGCTCAAAAAAATA